>JAICQM010000005.1 GCA_025937875.1 Chloroflexota bacterium | reverse complement strand
GGTGCACTGGCGTCGGCGTCGGAATGCACGGCGATCGGCGAGATGCCGAGCTCTCGGCAGGCGCGGATGACGCGGACGGCGATCTCGCCGCGGTTGGCGACGAGGACCCGTCGGAACGGTGGCTGTGCGCCGCCGTCTTTGCGCAAAGACGTCACGTTCTCAGAGCGGGATGTTCGAATGCTTCTTGGGCGGCAGCGATTGCCGCTTGCCCTCCAGCAACGCAAGGCCCGAGGCCAGTCGGGCTCGCGTCTCGGACGGCATGATGACCTCGTCCACGTAGCCACGTGCCGCAGCCACGTAGGGGTTGGCGAACCGCTCCTCGTACTCGGCCACCAGCCGTGCCCGCTCCGCGTCCGGGTCGTCGGCGGCGTCGATGCGGTCGCGGAAGACGATGTTCACCGCGCCCTCGACGCCCATCACCGCGATCTCGGCGGTGGGCCACGCGAAGTTCAGGTCGCCACGGATGTGCTTGCTGCTCATGACGTCGTAGGCCCCGCCATAGGCCTTGCGCGTGATGACCGTCAGCTTCGGAACCGTCGCCTCGCTGTAGGCGAACAGCAGCTTTGCGCCATGGCGAATGATGCCGCGATGCTCCTGGTCGACCCCGGGTAGGAAGCCGGGCACGTCGACCAGCGTCACCAGCGGCACGTTGAAGCAGTCGCAGGTGCGCACGAACCGCGCCGCCTTGTCGGCGGCGTCGATATCGAGGACGCCGGCCAGCACCTCCGGCTGCTGCGCGACGATCCCGACGCTGCGTCCCTCGATCCGGGCGAAGCCGCAGATGATGTTGCGCGCGAAGTGCTCGTGTACCTCGGTGAACGAGTCGGCGTCGACGATGCCGCCGATGACGGCGTGCATGTCGTACGACTGCTTGGGCGAGTCCGGAATCAGGGTGTCCAGCCCGTCGCCACCATCGGGCGCCTGCCAGCCTTCGCGAATCGGCGTCAGCTCGACATTGTTCTGCGGCAGGTAGCCAATCAGCCGGCGGGCCAGGTCGAGCGCCTGCGGCTCGCCCGGGCTGAGGAACTGGGCGACTCCGCTCGTCTCGTTGTGGACGCGCGCGCCGCCGAGACCCTCGAAATCGATCTCCTCGTGCGTCACCGTGCGTACCACGCTGGGGCCGGTGACGAACATGTAGCTGGTGCCCTCGACCATCAGCGTGAAGTCGGTGATCGCCGGCGAGTACACCGCGCCGCCCGCACACGGGCCGAGGATGATCGAGAGCTGCGGCACGACGCCCGACGCCAGCGTGTTGCGCAGGAAGATGTCGGCATAACCACCGAGGGAGACGACGCCCTCCTGGATGCGAGCACCGCCGGAGTCGGCCAGACCGATGATCGGCGCACCGTTCTCCATCGCCAGGTCCATGACCTTGCAGATCTTCTCGGCATGCGCCTCCGACAGCGAGCCGCCGAAGACGGTGAAGTCCTGGCTGTAGACGAATGCCGTACGTCCGTCGATGGTGCCGTAGCCGGTGACGACGCCGTCGCCCAGGTAGCGCTCGTCGTCGAGGCCGAAATCACTGGCCCGATGGGTGACCATCGCGTCCAGCTCGTGAAAGCTGTCCTCGTCGAGCAGCAGCTCGAGCCGCTCGCGGGCCGTCAGCTTGCCGCGCGCATGCTGCTGTTCGATCCGCGTCGGTCCCCCGCCCAGCAGCGCCTCGGCGCGCAGCGCGCGCAGCCGTTCCAGCTTATCTGCGGTTGACATGAGTCGCGGCTCTCCTCGCGGCGCGGGGTGGTGGGCCCAGCAGGGATCGAACCTGCGACCAGCCGGTTATGAGCCGGATGCTCTAACCACTGAGCTATGGGCCCATCGGTGACGGTGGACAACTCCGAGTATATCGGCTCGTCTTTGCACAAAGACATCGACACTCGGCCACATTGTGGATAAGTCGGCTGGTCTCCGGCCGGCTGCCGCGACTATCATCGGCGGTGCCGCGACGCACTCGGACCGATGTCGCATCGGTGGTGTCCGACGACCAACTCCGCCCCACCAACGCGTAGGTGCATCTCTTGACCAAGGTAATCAGCATCGCGAACCAGAAGGGCGGCGTCGGCAAGACGACCACCTCCATCAACCTGGGCGGGGCGCTGGCCGAGCTCGGCTATCGCGTCCTGTGCATAGACATGGATCCACAGGCCAACCTGACGGTCGGCCTGGGCATCTCGCTGTCCGATGTCCGCGTCTCGGTCTCCGACGTCCTGTCCGAGGATCGGGTCGGCATCGAAGAGATCGTCAAGGAAACCTCGACGTCGGGCCTGTCGGTGGCGCCGGCAACGCTCGAGCTGGCCAGCACCGAGGTCGAGCTCTTCACCGCCATCGGTCGTGAGATGGTCCTGCGCGATGCACTGAGCGGCTGGCCCGAGCGCCAATTCGACGTCGTCATCATCGACTGCCCGCCGACGCTCGGCCTGCTCACGATCAACGCGCTGGTCGCCAGCAACCGGGTCATCATTCCGGTGCAGACCCAGTATTACGCCATCAAGGGCCTGACCGCGTTGATCAAGGTCATCAACACCATCAAGCTGAAGCTGAACCACGATCTCGAGATCCTGGGCCTGCTGCCGACCTTCTTCGACGGCCGGACCGTGCTCGCCCGAGAGATGCTCGCCAACCTGCGCGAGCTGGGAGACCATCGCGTCTTCAACACCATGATCAAGAACACGGTGAAGCTCGGAGAGGCGCCGCTCACCGGGCGTCCGGTGACGGAGTACGCGACCAACTCGGCCGCAGCCCGCGCCTACCGAGACCTGGCACGAGAGGTGATCGAGCTTGGGTAGCAGCAAGGGTCCGGCCTTCCGGGAGAACATCCATCGCCTCTTCGACGAGGCCCAGTCGGCGGACCTGGCGCCGGGCATCGTGTCGCTCATCGAGTCTCGTGCGACGCGCGCGCAGATCCGCGAGATCGGCGTCGACAAGATCCTTCCCAACCCGGCGCAGCCCCGCCTGTCGTACGAGGAGGATTCGCTGACCGAGCTCGCCGACAGCATCCGCGAGCATGGCGTCCTGCAGCCGATCCTCGTACGCCCGGTGGGAAACCAGTTCGAGCTGATTGCCGGCGAGCGACGCTGGCGCGCATCGCGCATGGCGGAGCGCGAGTCGATCCCCGCCATCGTCGTCGAGTTCGACGAGCAGACTGCGCTCGAGGTCAGCATCATCGAGAACCTCCAGCGCGAGGACGTTTCGCCGCTGGAGGAGGCGGCGATGTTCCGCAAGATGACCGACCTCGGCTACAGCGTCCGCCAGCTCGCGCAGAAGATCGGCAAGGACAAGGGCTACGTCGAGAACCGGATCCGCCTGGCCGAGGCACCCGCCGACATTCGCGAGCTGGTGTCTTTGCGCAAGGACACGCTGTCCCACGCCTACGAGCTGATGAAGGTCACCGACGAGCGCACGCGCCGGCGGCTCGCCAAGCGGGTGGCGGCCGGCGACCTGACGCTCGCCAAGCTGCGGGCGATAACGGGGGGCGAGGTCGACGATCATGCCAATGGCGCCCCCAAGCGACGCGCCAAGACGGTCGCCGGCAAGGTGGCGATGGCCAAGGCCGCCCAGGCTGCGGACGGCGC
Organism: Chloroflexota bacterium; assembly: GCA_025937875.1. Lineage (GTDB taxonomy): Bacteria > Chloroflexota > Limnocylindria > QHBO01 > QHBO01 > JAICQM01. The sequence continues at coordinate 29,239 of JAICQM010000005.1, read as the reverse complement.
CCTGATGGACACGAAGGGCAAGCTCTCCGACGCCGTAGACGACCTCGTCGACCTGCTGCGCCAGCGGGAGGTGATTGACCAGATCCCGGGGGTCAATCGCGATAACCTCGCGAAGTACCTGACGATCACGCGGCTCAAGATCGAGAACGCGATCGCCATCATCCGCAGCAGCCCGCCCTCCGAGGAGTAGGCCTCCGCCAGACCGATGCGGCCGCCCGACCCGGGCGGCCGGCTCGCCTAGGGCGTGTAGGACATGACCTCGCGCTGGAGGACGAGGAAGTCGATCAGCTTGTCGCGTGCGGCGGGATCGATCCGGCGCAGCCCGGCCACGGCCTTGGGCAGCTCGAAGATGGGAGCCGCCAGCGCCCCCGCGGTGTCAATGCCGACGACGTGGTCGGGTCCCCCACCGACCAGGAAGGCGCGCTGGAAGCCTCGCTCGTCGATGCCGGCCGCGGTGCAGAAGGCCGCGATGGCGGTCCCGACGCCCATGCGCTTGGCGAAGTCCATGAACAGGTCACCCGACCAGAAGTCGATCTGCTCATCGCTCTGGGCGCTCACCATCTCGCGGTACGCCTGCTCATCGCTCTCGGACACGCACGCCTCCTGTAGAGGGTCCCCGGTGGGACGCTGCGATCGATTCTAGCGACGCGCGATGGGGGCCGTCGGGGCCTCGCGGCGGGCTGCTATCCTCCGGCCATGATCAACCGGGCCGGCGACCCGCGTACCGACGACACGATCGTCTACGAGCTGCTGCGCACCCCGCGTGGCGGTGAGCCGGCGGTGGTCGGGCGCGCGGTTTTCCGGGCCGGGAGCAGCACGGTCGAGGCGCCAGATGACGTGCGCGTGGCAGTGGCCGAGCTGCTCGACCGCGGCTTCGTCGACCGCATCGAATCCGACGAGCGCCCGCGAGGCTACCGCCGGACCGGCCGCGCGCGGGTCGAGATGCTGGTCCCGGGGATGGCAGAGCACTTCATCGCCCGCCTCCGGGGGCTGTGGCTCCCCTACCCAGATGGCTCGGTCGTCACCGGCCGTGAGGCAGGCATGGTCGGTACGGTGCCGGCCCCCACGCTGGACATCCCGGACGCGGTCGACGCCGGTCCGCCGGTCACCGACCCGGACACGCGACGTGCCAGCCTGGCAGCGGCCGAGACGGTGCTCGACAAGCGGCCCATCGTGCGCGCCCATCCGCCGGCCACCGGCCTGCGGCCCGTCGGCCAGCTGCGACGCACCGACTGCGGCTGGATCACCTAAGTTTACCCAGCTTTACCGATATTTCACGCCAATGCGGGGGCCGGCACGAACACCGCCAGCCCTCGGCTATCATGCCGGCATGTACTACCTCATCCCGCTGACCATCATCGGCGTCGGCATCGCGTACTGGTTCGTCTCCGGCTACGAGGCCGCCGGCACCATCCTGCTCCTCGTGTTCGGGGCGGCGATGGCGGTGATGGGGTGGGTCCTCCTCCCGACGCTCAACGACGTCGGCCACACCGCCCCCATCGATCCCGACTTCGAGGACCCGGGCCGGTAGGACGCCGGCTTCGAACGCAGCGACGCCGAGTCCCTGCGGCTGCCCTAGCGAGCCAGAGCTCGCTAACGCAGGGACCCGGCGATCAGTAGTACTAACGGCCCGCGGCGATCCCCGTTAGCCGCAGGCGCCACGTCGTGGCTCGGCAGTCGCCGCAATGGGGCGGCTATCCTCCGCGGGTGACGAAGGTGCTGGCCTGGCTGGGCGGCGTGGGTGCCGATCCGGACGACGACCTGGAGACACGGAAACGCAAGGCGCTGCTGGTCTACCTCGCGGTGCTCATCTGGCCGATTTCCCTGCTGTGGGGCGCCCTCTACCTGGCCCTCGGAGCCCCCTCCGGCGTGGTCGCCTTCGGGTACTTCGTCGTCTCGGTGGCCTCCATCGGCCTGTTCGCCCGCACGCGAAATTTCGAGCTGCTGCTGGGTATCCAGCTGCTGGACATCACCCTGGCGCCCACGCTGTCGATGTGGCCCACGGCCGGCTTCCTGTCCTCGGGCGCGGTCGGCCTGTGGGGCATCCTGGGACCCATGGGCGCCCTCGTGTTCGGCAGCGTTCGGTCGGGCATCCGCTGGTTCGCCCTGTTCGCGCTCGCCTTTCTGGGGGCGGGCCTCGCCGGGGAGCTCACGGGTGGCCTCGCGCAGCTGCCGAGATGGTTCAGCACCACGATGGTGGCCCTGAACGTGATCGTCGGCGGTGCCGTCGTGATCACGCTGCTCGCGGTTTTCGCGCAGCAGCGGCAGGACGCCCAGGATCGGGCCGAGACGCTGCTGCTCAACATCCTTCCGCGCTCGATCGCCGACACCCTGAAGGCGAAGCCGCAGACGATCGCCGATTCGTTCACATCGGCCTCGATCCTGTTCGCCGATGTCGCCGACTTCACCCCGATGGCGGAGCACGTCTCCCCGGTGCGCCTGGTCCAGATGCTGGATCAGCTGTTCGGGCACTTCGACGCCCTGGCCGAACAGTACGCGGTGGAGAAGATCAAGACGATCGGCGACTGCTACATGGCCGCGGCCGGGATCCCGACCCCCCGAGCCGATCACGCGCGGGTGCTCGGGCTCCTGGCGCTGGACATGCTCGACGCGGTTCGGCAGCAGGGAGCGGTGGGGTCGTTGGGCTTCGAGCTGCGGATCGGGATCAACTCCGGGCCGGTGGTGGCGGGCATCATCGGTCGCAAGCGGTTCCTCTACGACCTGTGGGGCGATGCCGTCAACACCGCCGGCCGCATGCAGACCGAGGGCATACCAGGCCGGATCCAGATCACGCGAGCGACGTACGAGCTCCTGAAGGACGAGTTCGTATGCGAGCCCCGCGGCAGGGTGACCATCAAGGGGAAGGGCGAGATGGAGACCTGGTACCTGGTCGCCAGGCGGGCGTCAGCGACCGCAGCGGTCAGCGTCGCAGATCGCCTGCCAGCATCGTAAGTTCGGGTCCACTCCATCCGCGCGATGCGCGTCGCCGGCTGACGGGAGCGGGAGGAACGTGGCTCCGGCCGTGGGATTCGAACCTACGACCAAGCGGTTAAAGCCGCCGGACTTCTCGCCCGATTCGTGCTCGACATCGGCCTCGCAGCGCCGGTCTGACCATCCTTGAGCAGCTCTTGAGCACCGCACCCAAGGATCACGGCGACGACCGATGAACGGTCACAGCAATGCGATCCAAGGAGGGTCTCAGAAAATGCCTCAGCTCCGTCGTCTCCTGGCACTACCCATCGCGGCGGTCGCCACCCTTGTCCTGGCCGGCTCCGTCCTGGCCGTACCGCCGGTGCGGACCGTCGACCAGGTGGACGTCACCTTCATGCTGCCGGAGCCCCTCTGCGGCTTCCCCCTGGTCCAACACGTCACGGGCACGTTCCATCGGACCGAATTCCTCGATGCTGACGGCCAACCCGTCCGGATCCTGGAGAGCGGCTCGAACTTCCGCATCACGATCACCAATCCGGCGAACGGCGTGAGCATCACCACCGTCCAGGCGGTCGTCGGCCACGTCACGCTCAACGAGGACGGTTCCGGGACGCTTGCACTCACGGGGCTTCAGGGTCACCTGAAAAATCCCGACGGCGGATTCATCCGCGAGGATATCGGGCGAATGGTCCTCTTCTTCCCGGTCGAGGGACCGCCCACGCTGGTGAGCGAGGCCGGGCAATTTGCCGGCGGACCCTTCCCGGACCTGTGCGACCTGCTCTCCTGATTGGGGATCCATCGGCGGCCCGCCACCCAGTGACGGGTCGCCGATCGTCGGTCCCTCGGAGGTAGGAACGCGGATCGTATGATGGCCCGGGTGCGGTACCAGGTCCTTGGGCCGCTCGAGGCCTATACGGACGGTGTTCCTGTCAGCCTCGGTGGACCAAAGCAGCGACTGGTCCTCGCCGTCCTGCTGATCGAGGCTGACCGTGTCGTCTCGGACGATCGCCTGGTCGACGAGCTCTGGGCGGACGAGCCGCCCGATGGTGCCCGCCACGCGATCCAGACCTACGTCTCGGAGCTGCGCCGCGTCCTGACCGACGAGATCGTGCGCCAGGGCCGCGGCTATCGGATCGTCCTCGACCCGGAGCTCGTGGACGCGCACCGATTCGAGACGCTGGTGGCAGCGGCACGCCAGCGGATGACCGATGCGCCAGCCTCGGCAGCCACCATCCTGCGCGAGGCGCTCAGCCTGTGGCATGGCGAGCCCTACGCTGGTGTAGCCGAGTCTCCCCTACTTCGTAACGAGATCCAGCGGTTGAGCGAGCTCCGCCTGGATGCCGTCGAGGACCGCCTGGCCGCCGAACTGGAGGCGGGGCGCCATCTGGAGGTCGTCCCCGAGCTCGGCGCGCTGAGTCGCGAGCATCCCTACCGCGAGCGGCTGCACGCCCTGCGCATGCTGGCCCTCTACCGATCCGACCGCCAGGCGGACGCGCTGCGCGCCTACCATCGCGCGCGGCGCTGGCTCGTCGACGAGATGGGGATCGATCCGTCTCCAGACCTGCAGGCGCTCGAGCGGCAGATCCTGACCCAGGATCCGGCGCTCGCCCCGCCGGTGCCTGCGCGGATGCTCGAGGCCCATGCGGTGGGGCCGCCGCAGTCGGTTCGCGGCTTCGAGCTACGCGACAAGATCGATGAGCGTGGACCGCGGACCACGTACCGCGCGTACCAGGCGTCGGTTGGCCGCGAGGTATCGCTCGCCATGCTGCGCGGCGATTTCGTGCAGCAGCCGGAATTCATGACCGCCTTCGACCTGCGTGCGAGGCGAGTCAGCGAGCTGGACCACCCGAACCTCGTTCCGCTCCTGGACTGGTGGCGGGATCCGGGTGGCGCCTTCCTCATCACGCCCTGGATCCAGGGCGGGAGTGTTCGAGACGCGGCGCAACGTGCGCCATGGAGCGTCGGCCAGGTGCTCCGCCTGGTGGAGCAGGTCGGCGGTGCGCTGCAGGCGGCCCATCGGCAGGGAATGGTCCACGGGGCGCTCGACGCCTCGTGCGTCCTGCTCGATACGGAGCGGAATGCTCTGCTCGGTGGCTTCCCGTTCGATCCAGATCCTACTGCGCGAAACGGGCCGCCGGAGGTTCGTCGGGGAGAGGCGGCAACCGAGCGCAGCGACATCTGGGGCCTTGGGGGACTTGCCGTCGAGGCCCTTGCGGGCACGATCCCCAACCACGAGGCGCCGGCCACGACGCTGGGGAAGCGCCGCACGGACCTCGACCCAGACTTCGTCGCCGTCCTGGCCCAGGCCACCTCGCCGATGCCGGCCGACCGCCAGCAGCGCGTCGCCGACCTCGTCCGCGACCTTCGACGCGCCGCCGGAGCCGACGTGGTGGCGATGTCCGACGCCGACGTCCGAGCCGACCGGATCCGCAACCCGTACAAGGGTCTGCACGCCTTTTCGGAGGCCGATGCGTCCGACTTCTTCGGGCGCTCGGCGCTGATCGACCGCCTGATGCAGGCCGTCCTGGAACGGCGATTCGTGGTGCTCGCCGGACCGAGCGGCAGCGGCAAATCGTCCGTCATCCGCGCCGGACTTCTGGCCGCGTTGCGAGCCGGGCAGCTGGCCGATGCCCGCAGCTGGGTGCTCTCGGACATGTTTCCTGGGGCGTTTCCCTTCGAGGAACTCGCTGCCGCACTCCTCCGCGTCGAAATCGAGGACTCAGGGGAGGCAGGCGACGACCCGGGCTACGGGGCGGCCTGGCTGGCGACGAGGCTCAAGCGCGTGCTGCCCCAGGACACCGAACTGCTCCTGTTCGTCGACCAGTTCGAGGAGCTCTGGAGCGCGACCGAGGACGACGCCACGCGGCAGCAGTTCATCGCCTCCCTGGTCGCGGCGAGCCGCGACACTGGCTCGCGCATGCGGGTCGTCGCCGCCATGCGAACAGACTTCCTGGATCGGGCGCTGGAGTCACAGGCACTGGGTGAGGTGGTGCGCGATGGGTTGGTGCTCGTCACGCCACCCACGGCCGACGAGCTGGCGCAGGCCATTGGCCTGCCGGCCCGCGCCGTCGGGCTCGAGTTCGATTCCGGGCTGGTGGACACCATCACGCGCGATGTCCTGGACCAGCCGGGAGCGCTGCCCCTGCTGCAGCACGCGCTGACCGAGCTGGTCGCGCGCCGCGACGGTCGGCGCTTGACGGCGGCGCGCTACCGCGACACCGGCGGCGTGGCCGGTGCGCTCAGTCAGCGGGCCGAGGAGGTATTCCGCAATCTGGCGCCGGGCGCGCAGGGCACCGCCCGGCAGGTGTTCCTGCGCCTCGTCACGGTCGACGAGGAGCACGAGGACACGCGCCGCCGAGTGCTGCGCTCCGAGCTGGGGTCGCTGTCCGCGGATCGGAACGTGGTGGACGAAGTCCTGCGCCAGTTCGGGGCTCATCGACTCCTGTCGTTCGATCGCGACCCGGTGACCCGTGGCCCGACGGTGGAGGTCGCCCACGAGGCGCTCTTCCGTGAGTGGCCGACGCTGCGCACCTGGATCGAGACACGGCGCGAGGATCTCCTGCGCCACCGCCGCATGCGCGCCGCCGTCGCAGAGTGGGAGGCGTCCGGGCACTCGACGGACTACCTCTTCTCGGGTGCTCGTCTCGAGGAGGCCGAGCAGTGGCAGGCTGGCACAGACCTGGGCCTCAGCAAGCAGGAGCAGGTGCTCGTCGCCGAGTCAAAGAAGCACCAGAACCTGGTGACGGCCGCGCAACGACGCCGGCGCCGCTCGCTGCTGATCGGCACCAGCGCGGCGGCGGTCGTGGGCCTGAGCCTCGCACTGCTGGCGTTCCTGCAGCTGGGGCGGGCGGAGTCCGGCGAGCGCGAGGCGCTGGCACGGGCACTGGCTGCGGACAGTCGGGCGCACCAGGACATCGACCAGGACCTCGCGCTGCTGCTGGCCATGCACGCCGTGGAGGTGTCCAGCGTCGACAACCGCGAGCCCGTCCCCGAGGCCATCGCCGCACTGCGCTCGGCGCTGATCGCCCACCGTACGCTGGCGAGCGCCGATGCCGGCGGCTTCTTCATCGGTTTCGCGACCGGTGATGCCGTCATGTCGGCCGGACCGCCACGCGCGCAGCCCCTCCTGTGGAGCGCGCAGACCGGGGAGACGCTCAGACAGCTGCAGGCAGAGGGCCAGGAGCCCATCGGCTCGGCGGTCAGCGCCGATGGCCGCTACGCCGTCGAGACGTATCGGGACGCACCGGCCGTGATCTGGGAGCTTCCCACCGGCCGCGTCGTGGCTCGCGCGGGCGACGCAGACCACTTCCTGGTCGATCCAGCCCTCTCCGCGGATGGCAGCCTGCTGGCGGTGGGGAGCGTCGACAGAGAAGCCGATCGCCTTGACGGACTGCAGCTCTACCACGCCCCAAGCGGACGCCTCATCAGCTCGTTCGAGGTGATCGGCTATGGCAGCCTGACCTTTGGCCCGGACGGAGCGCTGGCCGTGGCGGACGAGACACCTGGACAGGTGCTCCTGCACAACACCAAGACCTGGGAGGTCATCGCGCGCTACGGTGAGCCGCGCGAAGGCGAGCCGCCCTGGATCCAGAGCGTCGAGTTCAGCCCGGACTTCAGGCGCCTGGCGATCTATGCGTACGAGCCCAGCCGGATCGAGGTCTACGACGTGGGCTCGGGAGAGCTGCTGCGCACGATCAACGTGGGTGCCCAGCCCAACCAGGCGTGCTTCGCGAACGACGGCGCCTGGATCGTCGCCGCCGCGGCCGACGAGCTGGTTCACGTGTGGGATGTGGCAAGCGGCGCGCCGATCATGACCCTGCCTGGGAGCGATCACCTGGGTGGCCTGGCGTGCGCCCCCGATGGCCGGCGCGTCGCGGTCAGCGGACCGGGTGGCTACGGCAGGATCTTCGACCTCGGCGCCGACGGCGGCGGCGGAGTCTCCACTTTCGCCACCGACCCACCGGGGGACGGGCAATGGCTGCCTAATGGCAGCCTGCTGGTGGCGCACGACGGCGGAATCGTGAGGCGCTACACCCTCGATGGCACCGTCCTCGCCGAGCGAGATGGCCTGGCCATCGGGCCGGCCATCGCACCGGCGGTCGCACCGGATGGGACCATGGTCGCCGTCGCACTGGAGGGCGAGGGGTCGGAGTCGGCCATCGGCCTCCTGGACTCCGGGAGCCTGGCGACCCTTCGGGTGCTCGAGCAGGCCGGGCCTCCGTTGGCCTTCAGCCCGGATGGGGCGCGACTGCTGGCAGGTGGTGTCGAGGGCGGCGCCATCTACGACGTGGCTTCCGGGACCCGCCTCGCCTCCGTGCTGCCGCCGTTTGAAGAAGGACGCTTGCCACCCCCCTCGGGAGTCTTCCTGCCGGATGGGGACCATGTCGTCCTGCCGGCCGGCAACCTGAGCGAGGCGTGGATTTACGAGGTCGCGTCCGGACGGCACGTTGGGACCCTGTGCTCGACCGATCCGGGCAACCGGGTGGCAGTGGATCCGGCCGGAGAGCTGCTCTACATCGGCGACCTGGCTGGCGGGGTGGAGACCTGGCGCACCGAGCAAATCCTGGAAGCCACGTCGGACGCTGAGCCACGCTGCCGGCGCGACGGACCGAATGCCAGCGACCAGGCGCGCGTGGACCGATGGGAGGCGCCGAGCCCTGGAGGGCTAAGGCTCAGCGGCGACGGTCGCTGGCTGGCTGGGACCGGCGGGTTCGACGGTGAGTTCGGCGTCTGGGAGGTCGCTTCTCGACGGGAGGTTCTCCGCCTGCAGCACCACGGCATCGTCTATCTCTACGGGTTTTCGCCGGACGACCGTCGGGTAGCCATCGGCCTCTTCGATCCCCGCGGGTGGCTCCACGCCGTTCGGGTCTACAGCCTCGACCCGGCGGAGCTCATGCAGATTGCCCGGGATAGGGTCACGCGTGCGCTCACGCCCGAGGAGTGCGCGGTGCACCTGCAAACAGATTGCTCGTAGCTGGATGAACTGCCCACATCCCACGCTCGGTGTTGGGTGTCTCCTTTCCCGCCACGGCGCCGGCCAATCTGAGCGTGAGAGTGGCTCCGGCGGTAGGATTCGAACCTACGACCAAGCGGTTAACAGCCGCCCGCTCTACCACTGAGCTACGCCGGAACGCGAGGCGCAGGCCGATGCCGCACATCGGTCCTGGGGTCGGGCCGGATGATATCGCGCAGGCCCCCCGGGGGTCAAAATGCCCGCTCAGTTGATTGGGTTGTGCTCGACGTCCAGGTCCGCGACCTCACCGGCATGCCGGCGCAGCCAGGACGAGGCGAACTTGCATTCGGCGACCAGGGACAGGCCCTCGGCGCGCGCCCGCTCGACGGCCGCCATGACCAGGGCCGACCCGATCCCCCGTCCGCCCAGCTGCTCGGGCACGGTGGTGTGCTCGAGCACCAGGCGATCGCCGTCGAGCCGGTAGCGGAGGCGCGCGACACCATCCGCCTCGCCCAGCTCGAACTTCGTGCCCGTGTCCCTGACGTTCATCGGCCCAGGACGATCCCTATTCCCACGAGTTCCAGCGCAAGAAGTCGTCGAGCGGGCGCCAGCCGCGCTTGAGCGACGGCGAACGCTTGTCGGGGAGCGGTACCCCCACCGGGATCGCTCCGACCGGATGGAACGCCGGCGGGATGCCCACCGCGGCCCGCAGCGCATCGACATCCTGGGCGCCGGCGAAGCCGGCCGCCAGCCCCTCGTCGACGGCGGCGAGGAGGATCATCTGCACCGTGCAGCCGACGTCCATCCACCAGTACGGCGTCGGCCACTCGATCTCCTGGCCGGCGTCATCCAGCTTGTCGGCCTCGCGGTAGCGGTCGTGGTAGACCTGCTCGCTCACGCACGGGATGAAGACGGCGGCGCACTCGCTCACCCACGGGGCGTAGCCGGCGCCCACGTATTCGGACTCGCCCACGGCCTCGCCGACGGCGTGCCGCCGCTCGGGATCGGTGACGACGACCAGCCGCTGGCCCTGGCTGAAGCCGGCGCTCGGCGTTCGCTGGGCGGTGGCCGCGATCCGCTCGAGCACCGCCCGGTCAACCGGCTGATCGGCGAACCGTCGGACCATGCGGCGCCGCCGAACGACCTCAGCGAACTCCATGCCTACTCGAGGTAGTCCTTGAGCTTCCGGCTGCGGCTCGGATGGCGCAGCTTGCGCAGTGCCTTGGCCTCGATCTGCCGGATCCGCTCGCGGGTCACGTTGAAGTCACGACCGACTTCCTCGAGGGTGCGCGAGCGCCCGTCCTCGAGCCCGAACCGGAGCTGGAGCACGCGCCGCTCGCGTGGGGTGAGCGAGTCGAGCACGCCCTCTACCTGCTCCTTGAGCAGCTGTGCGCTGGCCGCATCGGCCGGGGCCTGGGTCGCCAGGTCCGGGATGAAGTCGCCGAGGTGACTGTCCTCCTCCTCGCCGATCGGCGTCTCGAGGCTGACCGGCTCCTGACTGACCTTCATGATCTCGCGCACCTTCTCGGCGCTGACCGTCTGCGGGCCGATCGCCTCGCGGGCATCGACCTCCTCCTCCGTCGGCTCGCGGGGGGTGCCGCCCGTCTTGATCGCCTCCTGGTTGAGCTTGTCGCGCAGCTCGCGCACGATCTCGTCGCGGCTCATGCGCCGGGCGATCTCCTCCACCGTCGGCTCGCGCCCCAGCTCCTGGAGCAGGGTGCGGCTGACACGGATGAGGCGGTTGATGGTCTCGACCATGTGGACCGGGATGCGGATCGTGCGCGCCTGATCGGCGATGGCGCGCGTGATCGCCTGGCGGATCCACCACGTGGCGTACGTGCTGAACTTGAAGCCCTTGGCGTACTCGAACTTCTCGACCGCCCGGATGAGGCCGATGTTGCCCTCCTGGATGAGGTCCAGGAAGCTCATCCCACGGCCGATGTACTTCTTAGCGATGCTGACCACGAGGCGCAGGTTGGCCTCGGTCAGGCGCTTGCGGGCATCGGTCGACTGCTCGACCAGCCGCCCGGTGCGGCGCTCGAGCGGCACGTCGATGGGGATCGCGGGGTCGTAGCCGAGCTCCTTGAGATAGCCGGCATCCTGTCCGTCGGTGATGTAGGCATTGACGATCATCTCGGCCGTCTCGCGGGCCCAGGCCTCTAGCTCGCGCAGCTCGGTGGCACCGGCGTGGTCGATGGCCTTGTAGCGGTACGTGTGCCCGAAGAGGATCGTCTCCTTGAGGACGCCCGCGGGGTCATCGGCGAAGGACTTGATGAGCGACTCGGCCTTCATGATGCGCTCGCGGGCGTCGTCGTCGAGATCGGCCGCCTTGCGGGCCTTGGTGAACTTGACCGGTGGGGCGGGGATCTCGTTGCGGCGCGCCACCCACCAGTCGATGGCCTCGATGGTGACCCGGGTCGACTCCTTGGGCAGGTCGAACGCCCGCATGGCGGCCATGGCCCGCGCCTTGGGCTCCGATCCGACGGTGACCCAGGCGTAGAGGTTCACCAGCGCGCGGGCCGGGTCCTCCACCGCCAGCTCGCCGAGCTCGATGGCCTTGGCCAGGACGACCTCCTCCTCGGCGGTGAGCAGCGCGACCTTCCCGATCTCCTTGAGGTACATCCGGACCGGGTCATCGATCCCGATGAGGTCGGCGGCGAGGGCCTCGAGATCCTCCTCCTCCTTCTCCTCCTTGGCCGTCTCCGCCGTCTCCGGCTCGGCCTCGGCCAGCAGGGTCGGGTTGTTCTGGGCGTCGAGGACCTCGACGTTATGGTCGGTCGCGGCGGCGTACAGCTCCTCGACCGCCGCCAGGTTGTCCTCCGGCTGGGGGACGGCCTCGAGGATCTGGTCGTGGGTGATGAACCCGTCGCTCTTGCCCTGCGTCAGGAGCCGGTCGAAGGCCTTGTTGCCCGTGCTCCGGGACTTGCCCTTCGAGGCGGCAGCCTTCGTCGGCGCTGCCGCCTTGGCAGCCGGTGCCTTCGCGGCGGTGGCGCCATTCTTCGACGCAGCCGAAGCCTTCGTCGGCGCAGGGGCAGCCTTCTTCGAGGCGCTCGCGGCCTTCGTGACCGATGCCTTTGGCGCAGCCGCCGGCTTCGTCGGGGCGGCCGCCTTGGTGACCGATGCCTTCGGGGCCGCCTTGGCCGTCACCGCTGCCTTCGGCGCGGTGGCAGTGCCCGGCTCCGGCTTCTTCGTCTTCGTCGTCGCCGCGCCGGCGGTGGGTCGGGTCCTGGTGGTGGTAGGCACGCTGGTTCAGCTCCTCCTGGCGCCGGCAGCCGCCGGCTCTCGGTTCACGTTGGTCAGCTCGGCCTTCTCACGGCCAAGGATGGTCATCTGTCGTTCAAGCTCGCGGACGCGATCGGCATCGCCGTCGCGATCCGCCTCGTCGATGAGCAGCCGCCCGTCGCGGATCGTCTCCTCGATCCGCTGCACCCGCAGCCGCCGCAGGCAGCCGTGAAGCGCGTCGCGGGCCGCATCCGGCTCCATCCGGGGGCCGGGATCGGCCCGGATCTCGGCGAGCAGGTCGCGGGCCAGCTCGGCCGTGGCGGCGTCGAGCGTCGCCACGAAGGCCTCGAGCGCCTCGCTGGTGGATGCCGGGTCGGTGCGATCCCGCCACGCAGTCGCCAGCGCCGCCGCCGCCGCGTCGCGGAAGGGCAGCCTGGCATCCCCCAGCTCCCCGGCGATCTCCGGATGCCGGAGCAGGAGGCGCAGTGTCTCCGCTTCGAGGGGCGGCAGCGAGGCGCTCACGCGCTCGCCGGGCGCGGCGCCATCGGCCGCCGGTGCGCGGCGCGGCGCCGGCACGGGGGTGCTGGCCAGGGCATCGGCCAGCACCTTCTCGTCCACGTCGACGATCCTGGACAGGCGCTGGAGATACAGCGTCCGCTCCAGCGGATCGGCCACGCGGCGCAGCACGCCCAGGACGCGCCGCGTCACCTCGCGCCGACCGGCGACGCTGGAGACATCGACCGCCGCCACGGCACGATCCATGAAGTAGTCGAGGACGGCCGGCGCATCGGCGACGGCGGCGCGCCACGTGTCCGGATCGGTCCGGATGAGCTCGTCGGGGTCCTTGCCGGCGGGGATGCGCACCACGCGCACCTTGCTGACCGCCTGGTCCGGTCCGAGCTCTTCCAGGAGGCCGCGCTGGGTCGCGGCCTCGCCGGCGAGATCGACGTCGTAGGCCAGCGCGACCGCATCGGCATAGCGAGTGGCGAGCTCGACCTGGCCACGCGTGAGCGCGGTGCCCAGGCTGGCGACGACGTTGGTGAATCCGGCCTGGTGAGCGGCCATGACATCGGTATAGCCCTCGACGATGACCGCCAGCTTCTCGCGCCGGATGGCGGCCCGCGCCAGGTCGATCCCGTACAGGGTGCGGCTCTTGTCGAACAGCATCGTGGCCGGCGAGTTGAGGTACTTGGGCCCTTCGCCGTTCGGCATCACGCGACCCCCGAGCCCCACGGCGCGCGCGGAGGCATCGCGGATGGGGATGATGATGCGGCCTCGGAACTTGTCGATCACGCCGCCGCGGTTCGACGGGCTGGCCAGCCCGGCACCGATCATCTCGGCATTGCTGAATCCCTTGGCGATGAGGCGCTTCGTGAGCGCATCCCAGGTGTTCGGGGCGTAGCCGATGGTGAACCGCTCCAGCGTCTCGTCGGCGAGGCCGCGCTCGGCGAGGTAGTCACGGGCCTTCTGGGCCTGGGCCGCCTGGAGGAGGACCTCGCGGTACCAGGCGATGGCGGCCTCGAGCGCGTCGCGCAGGCGCTTGCGCTGCCGGTCCTCGCGCGCGGTGCGCTCGGAGAGCTCGACGCCGGCCTTCTCGGCCAGCCGCTCCAGTGCCTCACGGAAGTCGAGGCCGTCACGACGCATGAGGAAGGTGAAGATGTCGCCGCCCTCCCCGCAGCCGAAGCAGCGCCACGTCTCGCGGTCGGGGGTGACGACGAACGACGGCGTCTTCTCGGCGTGGAAGGGGCACAGCCCCTTGTAGGCGGAGCCGGCGCGCTTGAGCTGGACCGTCTCACCGACGACCTCGAGCACGCTGAGCTTCGACTTGATCTCGGCGGCGACGCCGGAAGAGGTCATGCGGAAGCTGGTTCCTGCCGGGTGGAGAATGTTGTCAAGGGGTTTGTCAAGGGTGCGACCCTGATGCTAGCACCTTGTCAAGCCCCACTCAAGCGTGAGCGTGCGGACAAGGAACGGTACACTCCCCACCAGACCCTACCCCTCCGCACCGCGGACCGTTCATGCGAACCACGATGCCCGATCATCCAGACGCCGACCTGAGCGCCGCATTCCGTGAGCTGCATGGCCGCAGCCTGCACGGATTCGCGCTCGTACTGCTGCTCGGCGATCGGGCGGCGGCCGCGGCCCTGGCCGGCACGACCCTCGAGGTGGTGGGAGCCGACGCGGCGAGGCTCCGCCACCCCGAGCGCGCCGCCGCCGCGCTGCGCGCCGATCTCCGCCGACGGGCACGGCGGGCGCGCATTGTCCGCGGTCTGAGCGATGGCCAGCTGGCCACGTTGGCCGGCCTGGGCATCGGCACGGCGTCGGCGCGGGCGCTCGGCAGCATGACGCTTCGGGACCGAGCGGCTCTCATCTCGGCCGACATCGAGCGGTTCGGCGAGGACGACGTGGCCACCATCCTGGGCACCTCGACCCCGCAGGCGCGACGCGCGGCCGCCACGGCGCGGCGCCGGTTCGTGGAGCGGCACCCGGGCGGCGACCTAGATGCGCCGCCGGCTCCCAACTCCATCGGCGCGCGAGTCGTCGCGGTGTCACAGCGCACAATGGGCGGGCGTGCCTGAGATGCCCGACGACCTCCACGCCCGGTTCGCCGCCTGGGTGGCGGATGGGGCACGCGGTGATCCCCCGCGCGACGCGGCCATTCATGCCACCGGCTGCCCGGAATGCCGCCGCACCATCGTCGCCCTCGACGGACTTGCGCTGGTGGAGCTCGAGCGGGCACCGATGCCGCCGCGCGGCGTAAGCGCCGCGGCCCTCACCGCGTCCCCGTCCCTGCGACGCGCGGCGACCGCCGCCGCGGTCGTCGTCGCCGCGCTCGCGACGGGTGTGCTGGTGGCGCCGCTCGCCGTCCCGAGAACCGGCGCCGACGCGTCGCCGCAGCAGGAGGTGCTGGGCGCGACCGGCACACCGCTGCCGTCCGACGTCGCCGGCTCATCGGCCAAGCCGTCGTCGACGACCACCGCATCGCCGAGCCCGTCGCCGAGTGACCCTGTCGAGCCGACGACGCCGCCGACCATCGTGACGCAGCGCCCGGTGGCGACCCCGCGGCCCCCGACCGCCTCGCCCAGCACGGCGCCCACGTCGCCTCCCTCGCCGCTTCCAACCGCGACGGCATCGCCCACCGCATCGCCGACCCCGCCGGAGACGCCCTCCCCCACCCCGACGCCCACGCCGACGCCGGCCGAGACCCCGATCCCCACCCCGCTCGAGACGCAACCGCCGCCACCCTGAGCGGAGGCCTTGACAGGCCGCATATGCTGGCCGCGTAACTACCTCAGTTCGCGAGGTACTCCGGCCAGGTGTCACCGCTCCCCCGCTCCCAGCTCCTCAAGGGCACGACCGAGCTCCTCGTCCTTTCCGTCCTGGAGGACGAGCCCTGCCACGGCTACGAGATCGCGCAGCGCATCCGCGAGAGCGCGGCCGGCCTCGCGCTTTCCGAAGGCGCTCTGTACCCGACCCTGCACCGCCTCGAACGACGCGGCGCGCTGTCCGCGGCATGGGGTGCGGGCGAGGGAGGCCCGCGCCGCCGCTACTATCAGCTCACCGACGCCGGCAGGGGCCAGCTCGCCGAGTCACGCGCGGAGTGGGACCGCTTCGTCGCGGAGGTTGGAGCGGTCTCGCGACCACGGGGAGAGGCCATCCGTGGCTGAACGCTCGCTGCTCGACGCCTACCTCGAACGCCTGGATGGCTCGCTTCCGCTGACCGATACGGAGCGCGCCGCCGCCCTGGAGGAGATCGCCGCCCACGTGGCGGACGCGACCGCCGAGCTCGTCGAGCGCGGCCTGCCGGCCGACGTCGCCGAGCGCCGCGCCCTGTCCCGGCTGGGCGCGCCGGAGCGCCTCGCCGACGACCTCGCCGCGGCCCACCGCACGCCGCGCGACCTCCTCGCCGCCGCGGGCGTGGGCCTGCGGGTCTCGGTGCGGGCGATCGTCTGGTCGGTGCTGGTGACGTGGGTGATGGTGTTCGTCATCGGGATCGCGCTGGCGCTGGCATGGGCCGTGGTGAGCCGCCTGGTGATCCTGCCCCACATCGATTGGACCGCGTGGATGAACGGGCCGCTCGTCGCGGGCACCATGGCATTGGCTGCCTACGCGGTCGGGCGCTCCGTCGTCCGGCCGGTCGCCCTGGCGGCGCATCGGCCCGCCGGCCACGTGCGCGCGGCCGTCCTCGTCGCCGGCCTCCCGCTCGCCGCCGTGGCGGGCTTGGCGTGGATCGACCTGCAGTGGAACCTCGTCGGGGCCGCGGTCGCCGCGCTCCTCCCCGCCTGGTTCGCCGCCGGCGTGCTGCGGCCGAACCTCCTCCCGGCCTGGTTCCCGGCCGACCGGCCGCGTATCGGCTGGGCGCTGATCGCGGTGATCGTCATCTCCATCGCCGGCCTCCAGGCGGTCGGCGCGCCGGCACAGCAGACCTTCGACGGCGTCGGACGTGCGTTCGACCCGACCACCGAGTTCATCGCCATCGCGCCCTTCGACCACTTCGAGGTGGCACCGCTCGAGGCGAGCGTCACCGATGACGCGACCCTCGACCCTGGCTTCGGTGCGGGAACGGGGCCGATCGAGTGGTCGCAGCGCCTGCGCCTCACGAGCGCAACCGCCCTGCGCGGCTGGACCGACCTGCACGTCGAGGTGTGGGGCGCCGACCGTGATGGCATCGCCGGGCCCTTGGACGCGAGTGCGGGCATGGTGCGCCTCGCCTCCGCGCCCCTCACCGTCAGCGGACGACGGGCGGCGGCATCCGTGTCGATCGAGCCGCTGCCGACCCGCGAGTTCTACTACCTGGCCGTCGTGGGAACCGACCCCGACGGCGAGCGGCAGCTGGCGGCCTGGCCCGACTTCCGGCAGTGGACGTGGTCGGGCACGCCGCTCGAGTTCTTCGAGGCCCTCGTCCGCTGACGAGCTACTTGTCGCGGACCTCGGTGCCCGCGATGGCGGCCTGGGCGGCGGCGAGGCGCGCCACCGGGACGCGGAACGGCGAGCAGGAGACGTAGTCCAGGCCCACCTCGTGGCAGAAGGCGATGCTTTGCGGGTCGCCGCCGTGCTCGCCACAGATGCCGATCTTGAGCTTGGGCTTGGTCGCGCGGCCCTTCTCGACGCCGATGCGCACCAGCTGCCCGATCCCCGCCACGTCGAGGACCTGGAACGGATTCTCGGGCAGGATCTTGCGGTCGACGTACTGCATGAGGAACTTGCCCTCGGCATCGTCGCGCGAGTAGCCGAAGCCCATCTGCGTCAGGTCGTTGGTGCCGAAGCTGAAGAACTCGGCGTGCTCGGCGATCTCGTCGGCGGTCAGGGCGCCGCGCGGCACCTCGATCATCGTCCCGAACTTGTAGGTGACCTGCTGCCCGGAGTCCTCCACGATGCGGGCCACCTCGGCCTCGAGGATGTCGCGCGTCTCACGCAGCTCGTTCACATGCCCGACCAGCGGGATCATGATCTCGGGCAGCGGCGTCAGCCCCTCGCCCGCCACGCGGGCCGCGCCGGCGAGGATGGCGCGCGTCTGCATCTTGACGATGTCGGGGACCATGAGCCCCAGGCGCACGCCGCGCAGGCCGAGCATCGGGTTCTGCTCGCGCATCGCCTCGACCGCATGCAGCAGCTCCTCCCGCTCACCCAGCTCGCGCTCCTGCGTCTCACGGTCGCCGCCCCCCACTTCGAGCAGCGTGCGCAGACGCGTCGTCTCGGCGACGAGGTCCTCGTACGAGGGCAGGAACTCGTGGAGCGGCGGATCGATGAGGCGGATCACGACCGGCAGCCCGTCCATGGCGCGGAACAGGCCGGCGAAGTCATCGGTCTGCAGGCGCTCGAGCTCGCCGAGCGCCTCGTCGAAGACCCGAACCGCCGCGCGGTCCGGATCGGTCCATTCGCTCCCGTCGCGGAGCTTGGCGGCGGTGGCGGTGTGCGCGTTGAGGATCATGCGCCGCACGGTCGGCAGGCGGTCCTCCTCGAAGAACATGTGCTCCGTCCGGCACAGACCGATGCCCTGCGCCCCGAAGGCCCGCGCGCGCTCCGCGTCGCGCGGATAGTCGGCATTGGCCCACACCTGGAGGCGACGCGTCTCGTCGGCCCAGCCGAGGAGGGTCGCCAGATCGTGCTCGTCCTCGAAGCGCGCCTCGATGGTCGGCAGCTCGCCGGAGAAGATCTCGCCGGTCGTGCCGTCGATGCTGATCAGATCGCCCTCGTTGACCGTCACATCGCCGGCGCGCATCTGGCGCCGGGCGTAGTCGACCTTCAGCGATTCCGCGCCTGCGACGCACGGCAGGCCCATGGAGCGCGCCACGACCGCCGCGTGGCTGGTGGCCCCGCCGCGGGCGGTGAGGACGCCCTTGGCGGCGAGCATGCCATGCACGTCGTCGGGGCTGGTCTCGACGCGGACCAGGATCACCGGGTTGCCGGCGTCGCGCGCCTCGACCGCCCGATCGGGGTCGAAGATCGCCTGTCCCACGGCGGCGCCGGGCGAGGCGTTGAGGCCCTTGCCGAGCAGCCGGTCGGCGACCTGCGCCTTGGCTGCCTCGTCGAAGCGGGGCAGGAGGAGCTGGACGATCTGCGCCGGATCGACGCGCTGGAGGGCCTCCTCCTTCGTGAGCACGTCCTCGTTGGCCATGTCGACCGCGATCTTCACGGCGGCGGGCGCGGTCCGCTTGGCGGAGCGGGTCTGCAGCATGTAGAGCGTGCCGCGCTCGATCGTGAACTCGAGGTCCTGCACGTCGCGGTAGTGCCGTTCCAGCTTCTGGCCGATCTCCTCGAACTGCGCGTACACCTCGGGCAGCTCGTCGCGCATGTGGCTGATCTTCTCCGGCGTCCGCACGCCGGCGACGACATCCTCGCCCTGGGCGTTGGTCAGGTACTCGCCGAAGAGGACTTTCTCACCGGTGTTCGGGTCCCTCGTGAACGCGACGCCGGTGCCGGAATCGGCGCCCATGTTGCCGAACACCATGGTCACGATGTTCACCGCGGTGCCCAGGTCGTGCGGGATCTTGTTGAATTCGCGGTAGTCGTGGGCGCGCTTGCCGAACCAGCTGTCGAACACGGCGCGCACCGCCAGCTCGAGCTGCTGGTACGGATCGGTCGGGAAGTCCCTGCCGGTCTTGTCCTTCACGATCTCGGTGTAACGCTGAGCGAGGCCCTTAAGGTCGTCGGCGCTCAGGTCCGTGTCCGCCTTCGCGTGCTTCTCCTCCTTCATGGCCTCGAGGGGCTCGTCGAAGGTCGGTGCCGGAATGTCGAGCACGATGCGGCCGAACATGGCCGTGAAGCGGCGCCACGCATCCCACGCGAAGCGGTCGTTGCCGGTGAGCTTGATGAGCCCCTGCACCGTCTCCGGGTTGAGGCCGAGGTTGAGGACGGTGTCCATCATGCCCGGCATGCTGAACGCGGCGCCGGAACGGACGCTGACGAGCAGTGGGTTGGCCGGGTCACCGAACCCCTTGCTGGTCTGCTGCTCGAGGGTCTTCATGTGCGCCACCACGTCGTCCCACAGGCCATCGGGGAGCTGCTTGCCGGCCGCGTAGTAGGCGTTGCAGGCCTCGGTGGTGATGGTGAAGCCGGGCGGGACCGGGAGCCCCGCGTTGGTCATCTCCGCCAGGCCGGCGCCCTTGCCGCCGAGGAGGGTGCGCATCCGCGCGTTGCCCTCGGCGAAGGTGTAGATGAGCTTGCCGGGCTGCGTGGCCTCGCTGGCGGCGGGCGGGGTGGTGGTGCTGGTCACGAGTGGCGCGTTCCTCGTCTGCGGTGCGCGGGAGTGGGTAATCCAGTGTACCGCGGTGGCCGGACCACGCCCTAGAGCCACTTCCTCCAGCGGGCGAACAATAGTGTCGCGGCGGCGAGCGCCACCATCACCCCCACCACCACGTAGAACAAATTCGGGTTTTCGAAGAGCGGTGCTCGGAAGTTCATGCCCATGACGCCGGCGATGACGACCGCCGGCAGGAGGATGACCGAGACGAGGGTCAGCACCCGCATGACGTCGTTCGTGCGCTGCGCGGTCCGCGTCATGTGGATGTCGAACGTACCGATGAGCATCTCGCGCGCCTGGGTGAACGCGTCGGCGGCGCGCTCGAGGCGGGCGGCGAGGGCCTCGATGCCCTCCGCCCCCTCCCGATGGCGCTCCGGCAGGAAGTCGGGGCGGGCGAGCTCCGCCACGATCTCCCGGTGCGGGCTCAGGACGCGCCGGACGTGCGCGATGCGGCGTCGCATCTGTACCAGCCGACCGAGGAGCTCGCGCTCGGTCTGGAGTGCGGCGTCGTCCAGCTCGTCGACCTCGCGCTCGAGCCGCTCGGCGGCGCTGAAGAAGGTGTCCACCCACGCGTCTAGGAACGCGATGAGCCACGCGATCGGCTGCAGGCGTCCGATTTCGCGCTGGTCCTGGATGCGCTCCCGGTGCTCGCTGACGAAGGGGATCGGCCGTTCGTGGCGGGTCACGATCCAGCCCTCACCCAGCAGGATCTCCAGTGCAAGGGCGCCCTTGTCGAGCTCGTCGGGCAGGCAGTGGATGACGACCTCGACCGCCTCGTCGTGCACGGTGGCGCTGCGCTCGTGCCGTCGGGCGCGCAGCGCGGAGGCGGCGCGGTCACCCAGCCGCAGCGACTCGACGACATCGGTCAGCTCGTCGTCGGACGGATCCTCGAGATCGATCCACAGCAGCTTGTCGCCGTCGATCTCACGCGACGACCAGCCGCGCAGGTCGACATCCGCATCATGGCCGTCGGCCGTGGACAGGAGGGCCTGGATGCTCACCGCCGCTGAGCGATGCAACCGGCGTGCCGCACCGACTCAGCGGGCATGCACCCACCCGGCGCGCAGCGCGAGCCCGAACAGCCCCGGCACGGTTGCGAGCAGCCGACCGACCCATCCTGCCCGCTGCAGGTAGAGGCGACGGGCCTTGTCGACCACGCGGCCGCGGTGGTCGCGGTCGAGGTCGCGTGCGAGGCCGCGATAGGCCTCGAATGCCTCCACCGCCTGCCCGGCCAGCCAGCGCGCGTCGGCGAGAACCTCGCGCGCCTCGGCGAGGTTGCCGAGCAGGCGGGTCGCGGCGCCGGCGGCCTGGAAGGCCCCCGGCGCATCGCCGACCCGCGTGAGCGCCCGCGCCAGAGCCAGCTGCGCCTGGCCGTTGCGCGGCTCGAGGCGCACGGCCCGGCGCGCGGCGTCGACCGCGGCCGCGGCCTCGTCGGCGTCCATGCGCTCGGCGGCCTCGGCCAACGTCCAGTCCGGTTGCCGCGGATCGTTGCGCGCCAGGTGGCGGTACTCGACGGCCGCGTCGCGGTGTGCGCCGGCGGTCGAGAGCACCTGGGCCAGCAGCTCGCGATAGCGGATCTCTTCGGGGTCGAGGCGCACCGCGGCCTGCGCATCGGCCTCCGCCTCCTCGAGGCGGCCGAGCGCCAGCAGGGCGCGCGCGCGGAGCTCGTGGGTGGCGTCGTCGCCGGGACGGCCGGCCAGGATGTCGTCGGCGAGGGCCAGCACGGCCTCGTGGTCGCCGCGTGCGAAGGCCGCCTCGACATCGGCGAAGGTGGTCATGAGGCCTCGCCGGAGGTTTCGCGGGGAACGCCCTGCCACGGCGTTCGGCCCGCGACCAGCGCCTCGATCCGCTCCGGAATGTGCTCCAGGGCCACGCGCTCCTGGGTCATCGAGTCGCGCTCGCGGATGGTGGCCGCGCCGTCGTCGAGCGACTCGACGTCGACGGTGACGCAGAACGGAGTGCCGATCTCGTCCTGGCGCCGGTAGAGCTTGCCGATGGACGCGGTATCGTCGTACATCGCGGCCACGCGCCGCTTCAGGTCGCCGGTGAGGGCGCGGGCACGCTCGACGAGCTCGGGGCGGTTGCGAAGCAACGGCAGCACGGCCGCCTTGACCGGCGCCAGTTCCGGCCGGATGCGCAGCACGACGCGCTTGTCCTTCGCCAGCTGCTCCTCGGTGTAGCCATCGACGAGCACCGTCAGGACGGCGCGGTCGACGCCGGCCGCGGGCTCGATGACGTACGGCACCACGTGCTCGCCCGACGCCTCGTCGAAGATCGCGAGCTTCTTGCCACTCCCCGCGGTGTGGGCCTGCAGGTCGTAATCGGTCCGGTCGGCGATCCCTTCGAGCTCCGACCAGCCGATCGGGAATCGGTATTCGATGTCGGTCGTCTGCTTCGAGTAGTGGGACAGCTCGTCGGGGTCGTGCGGCCGCAGGCGCAGGTTCTCGGCATCGATGCCGAGCACATCGGTCCACCAGCGGTGGCGCTCGCCGACCCAGTAGGCGAACCACTCGTCCTCGTCGCGGGGATGGACGAAGAACTCCATCTCCATCTGCTCCAGCTCGCGGTCGCGAAAGATGAAGTTGCCCGGCGTGATCTCATTGCGGAAGCTCTTGCCGATCTGCGCGATCCCGAATGGCAGCTTGCGGCGCATGCTGGTCGCCACGTTCTCGAACTGGACGAACATCGCCTGCGCCGTCTCGGGACGCAGGTAAGCGACCGATGCGGATTCCGCCACCGGCCCGACATGGGTGGCGAACATGAGGTTGAACTGGCGCGCCTCGGTGAGCGTGCCCTTCATCCCGCAGTTGGGACAGGCGATGTCGCTCGGCGCACCCTTGAGGTCGTCGGCGCGGAAGCGGAGCTTGCAGTTGCGGCAGTCGACCATGGGGTCGCTGAAGCCGGCCACGTGGCCGGACGCTTCCCACACCCGCGGATGCATGATGATCGCCGCGTCGAGGCCCACGACGTCGTCGCGCAGGCTGACCATGTGGCGCCACCACGCCTGCTTGACGTTGTTCTTGAGCTCGACGCCCAGCGGCCCGTAGTCCCAGAAGCCGGCCATGCCACCGTAGATCTCGCTGCTGGGGAACACGAACCCGCGGCGCTTGGCGAGGCTGACGATGACGTCGAAGTTGGGGGCGGGCACGGGCGGTGACTGGCTCCAGCGGGTCGGCTGTGGAGTCTAGCCGAGATCGCCGCCGTTCCGGCGTTCGGGTGGGCTAGGCGGACCAGGCCAGCAGCTCGACCCGATTGCCGAAGGGATCCCGCACGAAGAAGCGCTCGCGATTGGGCAACGGGCGCGCGGCTTCGCTCTCGTACCCGGCCTCGGCGAGACGGCTGCGCGTCGCGTCGAGGTCGTCGACCAGCAGGCCGATGTGCCGGCCGGAGCGCACCGGCCATGCGTCGCCCTTGGCCTCGGCCGACAGGTGGAGCTCGATCCCCGCCGCGCGGTCGATCCACAGCCACGCCCCGGTACGCCCCGCACCCGGCGGGCGAGGGGCTTCGGTCAGGCCGAGCAGGTCGCGGTAGAACGCCAGCGCCTCGCGCAGCCGCCCCTCGGGGAACGTGACGTTGACGTGGTTGAGCCCGGTCACGCGGTGGGTCATGGCACCGGGACCGTGCGGGCGCGGGCCTCGACCTCCTCCAGGAAGTCGCGCGTGCGCAGCTCGCGCTCGAGGACCGCCGAGACCGTGGCGTGCAGGAGCCGCTCCGTCTCGCGCCCCACCGGGGTCGGCAGACGCAGCCGGATCACGTCGCGCAGCTCGGAACGCTGGAGGTGGCGCATGACCTTGAGCGCGTCGTCGGAGATGGGTCGCGCGCCGAGCGCCGCGTGGGCGCCGACGCCACACAGCACGCCACCGGCGACGGCCGAGTAGGCATTGCCGCCCGGCTCGATCGCGACGTCGCACTCGATGCACCGCGTCAGCTCGGGGCGGAAGCCCATCGCCTCGAGGAGGTGAAGCTCGAACCAGCGCGCCACCACGTCGCGCGAGACGAGCTCGGACGGCGCGTCGAGTGCCGCCAGCGCCTGGGCCAGCAGGACGAACGCGGCATGCGCGTCGGCCCGCTCCTCGCAGAAGCGGTCGGCAAGCTCCGCCACGTACCACGCGGCGGCCGTGGAGTGGAGGTCCTCGCGCAGGCCGAGGTGCGGGTCCTCCAGCGAGGCGGAGGTGATGACGTCGAATGTACGGCCGACCGCGAGGACGAGGTGCACGTCGGACAGCGGCTCGAGGCCGCCCGCCATCCGAGACCGGGTGCGCCGGACGCCCTTGCCCACGACCTTCAGCTTGCCGCTGCGCGGGGTGAGGATGGTGAGCACCCGGTCAGCTTCACCGAGATCCATCGTGCGCAGCACGATCGCCTCCGTCTTGTAGAGGCGCCCGCGGGGGCTCATCGGCCCGGACCCATGCTCGGACACGGGGCGGACCAGAACTTGCTAATTGCGAGTATCATGATGCGCAGGATGGTGACGTCGCTCGAGCCCCTGTACGCTTCGCCGGTGGACATTCGCACCGAGTTTAGCCGCGAACTGACCGATATCGAGAACGAGATGCGGTCGGTCATCGGTGAGCGGGACGGCCAGGCCCGCGAGCTCTACGAGCAGCTCTCCTACCACCTCGGCCTCGACAACGCCGATGGGCCGCGTGGCAAGCGCATCCGGCCGCTGCTCGGACTCCTGGCGTATCGGTCCCTCGGTGGCGACTACGACCTGGCGCTGCCCGGCGCGGCGGCGGTGGAGCTGGGCCACAACTTCAGCCTCGTCCACGACGACATCGAGGATGGTGACCGCGAACGCCGCCATCGCCCCACGCTGTGGGCGATCTGGGGCATCCCGCTCGCGATCAACGCCGGCGACGCGCTCTTCGCGCTGTCCCGGCTGGCCCTGTACCGCCTGCTCGACGGCGGCGTCTCCGAGGGGCGGCTGCTGGCGCTCATGCGTCGCTACGACGAGACGTGCCTGGCCCTGTGCGAGGGTCAGTTCCTCGACATCACCTTCGAGCAGCAGACCGATGTCGGCGTCGCCGCCTACATGGAGATGATCAGCAAGAAGACCGCGGCCCTCATCGGGGCCGCGATCGAGGCCGGCGCCATCCTGGCGACCGATGACCCCGAGATCCATGCCACCTACCGCGAGCTCGGCAACGAGCTGGGTCTCGCGTTCCAGATGGCGGACGACGTGAAGGGCACGTTCTGGAGCAGCGAGCAGTCCGGCAAGCCGGAGGCCGGCGACCTGCGCCGGCGCAAGAAGACGCTCCCCATCGTGTGGGCCATGGAGCACGCGGCGGAGGCCGATGCCGCTCGGCTGCGCTCCCTCTACGCCCCCGCCGAGGAGCCGATGTCCGACGCGCAGGTCGACGAAACGCTCGAGATCCTCGTCCGCTGCGGCGCTCGCGACCACGCCCAGAGCGAGGCGCGACGCTACCGCGACCGCGCCCTGTCGATCATCGACGGGCTCTCCGTCGACTCCGAGCCGCAGCGCCAGCTGCGCACCCTGGTCGAGGCGGTCATCAACCCCTAGTGACCGCTTAGCCCGGTACCCGTTGATGGGTGCCAGCGTACCCGGGGCCAGCGCCGCGGGCAGCAAATTCCTCCACGGCGGAGTAGATACCGCCAATATCGCCAGCATGCGAGTCCTCATCCTGGGAGCGAGCGGCCGCATCGGACGGGCTGCGCTCGCGGCGACGTTGGAGCGAGGCCTGGATGTTGTCGCGCTCGTGCGGCAGGACCCCGGTCCGCCAAAAGACCGGCGCGTTCAGCACATCATCGGGGACGTTCGCGATTCGGCCGCGATTCAGAGCGCCGTCGACGGCATTGATGCCGTGATCGCAGCCCTGGGACCGCGATCAAACACTCCTGATGAAGAAGCAGCGCTCGAACGAGGCATGCGCGCCCTGGTGGAGGCCATGGAACGGCGCGGCGTGACTCGGCTCGTCACGCTCTCCGGAGCGGGGGTTGACGTGCCGGGTGACCGCAAGCCATTCATCGACCGCATCATGTCAGGGATCGTGCGCGTCGCCGCTCGGCATGTCGTCGGCGCCAAGCAGCGCGAGTTCGATGTGATGGCCGCCTCGCTCTTGGCATGGACTGCGGTGCGACCGCCACTGGTCAACGATGGGCCGGCGCGCGGCTATCGCCTCGACCTCCGTCTCCAGCCAGGGGCGCGCGTCACCCGGGCGGACGTCGGCCAGGCACTGGTGGACCAGCTCGAAGATGTGACCTACATCCGCGCCGCGCCGTTTGTCCTGCCGGCTCGGCCCGAGTAGGTCGAATCATTGACGACGCAAGACGCGCGACCGGGAAGAGCATCACGGGATGCCGGACGGGTGGCCGTCGGGTGCTCCCTAGCGCCAAACCGGGCTGGATTGCGCCGGGGGCGCACGTAACTACGAGGTTGGGGCCGATTCGGGCGCAATGGTCGTCAGACTGTGCGGCGGGGCGCATACGGTAGGGCGAATGAGTCGCGAAACGGCGCTTGCTTGGTAGTTGCGGGCGCCGGGGCGCATGCGCGGCGATCGATTCGCCACGATTTGCACTGGGGCGCACATGACGACCGGCAGGGTCAGGCTTCGGTGGCGGCTTCCTCGCCGGTGCGCTGCTCCTCGGCACGCCGCGGCCGCGAGGCCACGACGGTCGAGACGCGGCGTGAGTCGGCAGTCTCGACGCGGAGCGCCACGTCGTGGAACGGGACCTCCTCGCCGTTGAGCGGGATCCGACCGCTGCGGTGGATCACGAACCCGCCGACGGTGTCGTAGGCGTCCTCGTCGTCCTCCTCGCTGTCGCCCATGTCGAACAGGTCGCGCAGGTCATCCATGCTCACCCGGCCGTCGAGGCGGTAGGCCAGCAGGGTGTCGGAGTCGATCGCCTCGACCAGCTCCTCCTCGCTGTCGTACTCGTCCTGGATCTCGCCCACGATCTCCTCGACGAGGTCCTCCATCGTGATCAGGCCCGCGGTGCCGCCATATTCGTCCACGACGATCGCGATGTGGCGCTTGGCCGACTGCATCTCGTGCAGCAGCTCGTCGACACGCTTCGACTCGGGCACGTACACCGGGGTGCGCACCAGGGCCCGGATGTCGATCCCATCGGTCCCGGTGCCGGAACGGCCGTTGCGCTTGAGATACGGCAGCAGGTCCTTGGCGTAGAGGACGCCGATGATGTTATCGAGGCTGTTCTCGTAGACCGGCACGCGCGAGTGACCGGCACGCACGATGACGTCCAGGGCCTCCTCCACCGGGGCCGTGGCCTCGACGGCTCGGATGCCGATGCGCGGCACCATGACCTCGTGGACGCTCTTCTCGCCGAGCTCGATGATCCCGTGGATCATCTCCTTCTCGTCCTCCTCGATCCCGCCCTGCTCCGAGCCGGTCTCGACCAGGGTCTTGAGCTCCTCGGTCGACAGGTAGCCGGTCTGCGGCTTCTCCCGCCCGCCGAGCATCCGCACCAGCACGGTGCTGATGCGCGACACGAACCAGACGATGGGTCGCAGGAGGGCGTCGAGCCACGAGATGGGGCGGGCCACGATCAGGGCCAGGCCCTCGGGAAAGTTGAGGGCCAGCGTCTTGGGCACGAGCTCGCCGACGATGATGCTCAGGAGCGCGATGGTGAGGGTCATCACCACGAAGGCGATCGTGTCGGCGGCACCGCGGACGAGGTCGATCGGAATCTGCCGGATGAGATTGGCCAGGCCGTCCGAGAAGGCGACCGCGCCGACGGCGCCGGCGAGGAAGCCGAGGAAGGTGATGGCGATCTGGATCGTGGCGAGGAACCGCGACGGGTCCTCGGTGACGCGCTGCGCGATCTGGGCGGCGCGATTGCCCTCGTCGGCCAGCTGCGACAGGCGGTGCCGCTTGACCGTGATGAGCGCGATCTCGCTGGCGGCAAAGAAGCCGCCGACCAGGATGAGGACGGCGACCAGGATCAGATTCTCGATCATGCGTCCGGGCCGCCGCTGGTACTACTGCCGTCTGGCATGGGTGCGGGCGATTATGCCTCCACCTGCGTGTTCCGTCGCGAATCCGCCGTGGCGGGCTCGTCCGTGCCGGCGTCGGTCGCCGGTTCGATGGTCTCCCCGTCGCGGGCGCCCGCCCGATGACGCCGGCGCAGCTCGATCGGCCGGGCCGGCATGCCCACCACGGTCCTGCCCGGGGCCACGTCGCGCGTGACGACCGCTCCCGCGCCGGTCTTCGCTCCCTCGCCGATCGTGACCGGGGCGCGGAGCATCGTGTCGACGCCGAGGAACGCGCGGTCGCCGATGACGGTGCGGTGCTTGGCGGTGCCGTCGTAGTTGGCGGTCACCGTCCCGGCGCCGACGTTGACGTCCTCGCCCACCTCGGCGTCGCCGAGGTAGCTGAAGTGGTGCTGGCGCGTGCCGGCGCCGATGCGGCTCTTCTTGATCTCGGCATAGTTGCCGATCTCGGCCCGCGGGCCCACCTCCGACCCCGGTCGCAGGTGGCTGAACGGGCCGACCTGGGCATCCTCGGCCACGCTCGAGCTTTCGAGTACGCTCGCCCACACCATCGTCCGCTCGCCGACGCTGCTGTCGCGCACCTCGGCGTGAGGGCCGATGACCGCCTCGCGCGCGATCCGCGACGCGCCGCTGATGACGGTGAACGGCTCGATGCGCGCGTCCTCGCCGATCTCGACGCCGGCGTCGATGAACGTGGACGCCGGATCGACGATGGTCACCCCGGCCCGCATGTGGCGCTCGCAGATCTGGCCGCGCAGCACGCGCTCGGCGGCGGCCAGCGCCACGCGGTCGTTGATGCCGACGGTCAGCGCGGCATCCGCGGCCCTGACCACCGCCACCCGTCGGTCGGCGTTGACGGCGAGCGCGATGAGGTCGGTCAGGTAGTACTCGCCCGACGGGGCGGCAGGCACGTTCCCGAGGTTGGCACGCAGCCAGGTGGCGTCGAAGCAGTAGGCTCCGGCATTGATCTCGTCGATGGACCGCACGGTCTCGTCCGCGTCGGCCTCCTCCACGATCGCCGCGGCGTCGCCACGCTCGTTGCGCACGACGCGACCATAGCCGCGCGGATCGGCCATCGCGGCGGAGAGGAGGGCGATCGCCGCCTCGCCCTCGGCCTGCTCGCGCAGCAGGGCCCGGAACAGCTCGGGCGGCAGCAGCGGAGCGTCACCCATCGTCACGATCACGTGGCGTGCCTCGCGCGGCACCCGCGACAGGCCGATGCGAACGGCGTCCGCGGTCCCCAGCTGTGGCTGCTGGCGGGCCGTCGGGACGGTCCTGCCCAGGGCACGTTCGACGCGCTCGCCCTCGTGGCCGGTGACCACGACCCGGTGCTCGATCCCGGCGCGCGCCAGGGCGTCGAGGACGTGCTCGATCATGGGTCGCCCGGCGAGCGGGTGCAGGACCTTGGGGAGCGATGAGC
>JAICQM010000159.1 GCA_025937875.1 Chloroflexota bacterium | reverse complement strand
GGCGGCCTCGATGTTCTCGACCCGGTTGTGGACGTAGAAGACCTGCCCGCCGCGGTCGAGCTCGCGGTTGATCGCGTCGCGCACCAGGCCGTCGTCGTCCTCGGCGATGCGGGTCTGGATGGGCAGCCGCGCCTCCGGCGGCGTCTCGATGACGCTCAGGTCGCGGATGCCGACCAGCGAGAGGTGGAGGGTGCGCGGGATCGGCGTCGCGGACAGGGTCAGCACGTCGACCTCGGTCCGCAGCTGCTTGAGGCGCTCCTTGTGCGCGACGCCGAAACGCTGCTCCTCGTCGACGACGAGCAGGCCCAGGTCGGCGAAGCGGATGTCGCGGCTCAGCATGCGGTGGGTCCCGATGAGGATATCGACGCTCCCATCCTCCACGCCCTCGAGAATCGCCTGCTGCGCCTTGCGGGGCACGAAGCGCGACAGCATCTCGACCCGCACCGGGAACGCCGCCAGGCGACGGTGGAAGGTCCCGAGGTGCTGCTGGGCGAGGACGGTGGTCGGCACCAGGACCGCAACCTGCCGGCCGTCCTGTACCGCCTTGAAGGCGGCCCGCAGCGCCACCTCGGTCTTGCCGTAGCCGACGTCGCCCACCACCAGCCGGTCCATCGGCCGCCGGCGCAGCATGTCGGCCTTCACCTCCTCGATGCTGCGCGCCTGGTCCGGGGTCTCGGTATACGGGAAGCTCTCCTCCAGCTCGCGCTGCCAGGTCGTGTCGGCGCTGAAGGCGAAGCCGGGCGCGTCCTCGCGGGCGGCGTAAATCGCCAGCAGCTCGCGGGCGAGGTCATCGACCGCGCGCCGCACGCGGCGCTTGGTGCGTTCCCACTCCCCGCCGCCGAGCTTCGAGAGGGCCGGCCCGGTGCCGCCCGAGTAGCGGGTGATGCGACCGATCTGGTCGGCGGGCAGGAAGATCTTGTCGTCGCCGGCGAAGTCGAGCTGGAGGTACTCGCGGATGTCGCCACTGAACTCGCGCTGCGTCATGCCGGCATAGCGGGCGATGCCGTGGTCGACGTGCACCACGAGATCACCCGGCGCGAGCTTCCCGATCAGGTCGCGAGTGACGACCTTCTTTGACGCCACGAGGCGGCGGATGCGCGTCGCGCCGAACAGCTCCCGGTCGGTGAGGACGGCCAATCCCGCCGGCTCGTGGACGAAGCCGCCGGTCAGGCTGCCGTGCACCAGGCCGATGGCGCCCGCCGCGGGCGCCTCGCGCAGCTCCGCTGCGGGAGCGGCGATCCGGCCGGCCTCCTCGAGCAGCTCGGCGATGCGGCTCGCCTGGTCGGTGGTGATGACGGTGCGCCGGTCGCGGCCCACCTCGGCCACGAGCCACTCCCCGAGGTGGTTGGCCCGGCCGGGGAGGATCGGGGCGGCCCGGAACCCGCCGTCGTCGCCCTCCTGCTCGTCGAGGCGTTCCGCGGCGTGCGCCTCGAGGACGGACAGGGTGACCGCGGCCTCGTAGGGCAGCGGCCACGCGTCCGGAAGCTCGCCGGCCGCCACCAGGCCGTCGCGGCGGGTGGCGGCCTGGGCGTCGAGGTCGCCGGCCAGCGCGCGCAGCTCGCCGGGATCGGTCAGGACGAGGTGCGCTGTCTCGGGGAGGTGATCCGCGGCCGGCCCGGCGGTGAGCAGCGCGGCCCAGGTCTCCGCCGCCTCGCCCAGGTCGCCCTGCTCGAGGTGCGCCAGGTCGGCGTCGACCTGCTCGGTGCGCGTCGACGGCACGCGGCCGGCGAGCGATTCCCAGCCGTCGGGCGGCAGGAACTCGCTGGCGGGCAGCAGCTCGACCTCCGTCAGCCGGCGCCGGCTGCCCTGGGTCATGGGATCGAAGGCGCGGATCGACTCCACCTCGTCGCCGAACAGGTCGATGCGCACCGGCTCGGCGGCGCCGGGGGGCCACACGTCGACGATGCCGCCGCGGTTGGCGAACTCCCCCACCCCGCTCACCTCGACCACCGGCTCGTAGCCGCCGTGGACCAGGGCCTTCAGCAGCCCTCGCTGGTCGGTCCGCGTCCCGGCCCGGACGGTGGTGCGCCCGGCGCGCAGCTGCGCCACGCCCAGCGTGCGCTGGACGAGGGCCAGCAACGGTGCCACGACCACCAGGCGCTGCCGATGCCCGGCCAGCAGGGCCAGCGTCTCGAGCCGCTCCGCCGACTCGTCGTGCTCGGGCAGCGCCCGCTCGAGCGGCAGCGCCGCTCGCTCGGCCAGGGTCCGGACGTGGTCGCCGCCGATCCACGCCGCCAGGTCGTCGGCGAGGCGATGGGCCTCCTCGTCGGTGCGCGCCACGACGACGAGCGGATGCGTCGGCGCCAGCGCCTCGCGACGGACCGCGAGGTGCGCCGCGCGAGCGACGGCGGGCACGCGCAGCGCGCCCGGTGGCGGCAGGTGGGGCGCCAAGGCGTCGACGAGCGTCGCGACGCGGCGGTCACCGCCGCGAGATGAGGTCATGGGTGCACCGGCCATGGTAGCGGGGGCGGCCCGCCGTGATCGGCTACGCCCCGTCCCGCTGGTCGATGGCGTTGAAGCGGTTCATGGCAGCGTCGAGGCCCTCGCCCAGCCACGTCTCGACCGCATCGGCCGCCACCTGGACCATCTCGGCCGCCAGGTCGCGCTCCGCCCCGTGGAACGTGGCCAGCACGTGGCCCGCCAGGCCACGGCCGTTGCGGCCGACGCCGATCCGCAGCCGCGGGAACGCATCGGTGCCCAGGGCCGCGATGATGTCGCGCATCCCGTTGTGGCCGCCGGCCGAGCCGGCGGGCCGCAGCCGCACGCGACCCAGCTCGAGGTCGGCGTCGTCGTAGACGACGAGGAGCTCGGTGGCCGGGTCGACATCGGTCTGGCGCAGCGCGCTCCGCAGGGGGCCGCCGGACAGGTTCATGTACTTCATCGGCTTGACGAGCCGCACGCGGCCCACGGGCTCGGGAAGGGGCGCGTCCACGACCGCGGCGCCGTCACGGACGCGCCCCTGGCCCGTGAGGGCCCATCGGTCCGCCAGGAGGT
Organism: Chloroflexota bacterium; assembly: GCA_025937875.1. Classification (GTDB taxonomy): domain Bacteria; phylum Chloroflexota; class Limnocylindria; order QHBO01; family QHBO01; genus JAICQM01. Next base: position 1,522 of record JAICQM010000159.1, on the reverse strand, counting down.
CGACCACCCGGAAGCCGACGTTGTGGCGCGTGAACCGGAAGCGCTCGCCCGGGTTGCCCAGGCCGCAGATCACCTTCATGACCGGCCGATGGTAGCCGCCCGGTGCGGCTCCGACCGCCGACCGTGGCTATCCTCTGTGGGATGGCATCCCTGACCGGCTGGCTGCGCCGCATCGGCGCCGAGATCCGCGCCGCGCTGTACGCCGGCGGCAACCGCCGCGACCGCTGGCAGCACCCCGACCGCGTGATCGGCGCGCTGGCGGTCAGCCCGGGCGACCGCGTGGCCGACCTGGGCTCGGGCAGCGGCTACTTCACCCGGCGCCTGGCGCGCGCCGTGGCGCCGGACGGGATCGTGTTCGCGGTCGATGCCGACACGGCGCTGCTGGAGCGCCTGGCCTCCCTTGCACGCGACGAGGGCCTGGACACGGTGCGTGTGGTGCCGGTCGCACGAGACGGCCTCGAGCTGCCCGAACCAGTGGACCTCCTGTTCGTGTCGGCGACATATCACCACCTGCCCGATCAGGCCGCCTACTTCGCCAACGCGGTTGCGTACCTGCGGCCGGGCGGCCGCGTCGCCATCCTGGAGTCGCGCGGCGAGGGCCTGCTGCGCCACTTCTTCGGGCATGCCACCCCACCGGGCCGCATCCGTGCCGAGATGGGGCAGGCGGGCTACGAGCTCATCGCGGAGCACGACATCGTCGACGGCCACTGGTTCGGCGTCTTCCGGCCTGCTGCCGGATGACCGATCTGGCGATCATCGGCGGCGGCATCATCGGCTGCGCGGCCGCCGCCTTCGCCGCGACCCGCGGCGCGACGGTGACGCTGTTCGAGGCGACGCAGCTGGGGGCCGGCGCCTCGGGACGCAACCTGGGCTCGATCCAGCATCCCTATGACGCGGCGCTGGCGCCGCTGCACGCCGCCTCGCTTGACCTCTATCGGGAGCTACCCGGCTTCGACCTGCCGCCCGAACCGGCCGGCGTGTTGCTCCTGGCGGCCGAGACCGATGCCCTCGCTCGCCATGCCGCCGCACTGCGCGAGATGGCGCCCGAGCTCCATCCGGAGGTCATCGAGGGCGCCGCGCTGGCGGGGCTCGAGCCGGGGCTGGCCGGTGACGTGGCCGCCGTGCGCCTCGCGACCGGGTATCCCGTGCCGCCCCACGCCGCCGTGGCCGCGTACGCCGACCTGGCGCGCTCGAGCGGCGCCGACCTGCGCACCGGGCGCGCCGCCGAGCCATGGCTGGAGGGCGATCGCTGCCGGGGCGTCCGCCTCGCCGACGGCAGCACGTTCGCGGCGGATGCGGTCGTGCTCGCGGCCGGCCCGTGGTCGGCCTCGCTGCTGCGGCCCGCGTTGGCCGAGCCGATCCGCATCCGCCGGACGTGGGGCGTGACGCTCCAGCTTGCACTTCCCGATCCACCGCGCCACGTCCTCGAAGAGGAGGAGATCGGCGGCACCGAGCTCGGCGGCGCCTTTCGCTGGAGCATCCCCGAGGCGGGCCACGCGGTGTTCAGCCTGGCCACCGCCGG
>JAICQM010000205.1 GCA_025937875.1 Chloroflexota bacterium | reverse complement strand
GCGCGCCCCGCGGTGACGTGGTAGACCTCGTCCTCGGTGTGCGGCTGCTGGTCGTCGACGGACCCGGCCGGCCAACGGGCAACGGTCAGGCTCAGTGATCCCGACGGCGACCGAAGGGCTTCGGCGAAGTCGTGGCGGTCCGACGAGAGGGCGGCCAGGGCGCTGGGCAGTGCGAACACGTCAGCCATCGGTCGCCTGCCGGTAGGCGGCGAACGCCCGCCGGCCCGCGTACTGCGCCGCGGTGTCGAGCTCCTCCTCGATCCGCAGCAGGCGGTTGTACTTCGCAATACGTTCCGAGCGGCTCATGGAGCCGGTCTTGATCTGGCCGGTGTTGAGGGCGACCACCAGGTCGGCGATGCTCGTGTCCTCGGTCTCGCCGGAGCGATGGCTGATCACCGCCGTCCACCCCGCACGGTGCGCCATCTCGACCGCCTCCATCGTCTCGGTCAGGGTCCCGATCTGGTTCAGTTTGACGAGGATGCTGTTCGCCGCGCGCTCGCTGATCGCGCGCTCGAGTCGGCTCGTGTTGGTCACCAGCAGGTCGTCGCCGACGAGCTGCGTCCGGTCGCCGAGGCGCGCGGTCAGCGCGCTCCAGCCCGCCCAGTCATCTTCCGCCAGGCCGTCCTCCAGGCTCACGATCGGATAGCGGTCGCGCCAATCCGCCCAGAACGCGATCAGCTCGTCAGACGACAGCGAGCGGCCCTCGCGGGCCAGGGTATAGGTCCCGTCGCCGTACAACTCGGTGGTGGCGGGGTCGAGGGCAATGGCGATCTGCTCGCCGGGCCGATAGCCGGCGCGCTCGATGGCCTCCAGGACCAGCTTCACCGCCTCCTCGTTGCTGTCCAGGCTCGGTGCATATCCGCCCTCGTCCCCGACGGTGGTCGCGAAGCCACGCTCGTGGAGCAGCTCGCCCAATGCGTGGAACGTCTCGGCCGCCCAGCGGATCGCCTCGCGGAAGGTGGGCGCGCCGAGGGGCGCGATCATGAACTCCTGGAAGTCGGTCGAGTCGATCGCGTGCTTGCCGCCGTTGAGGATGTTCACCAGCGGCACCGGCAGCGTCCGGGCGCCCGCGCCCCCGAGGTACCGATACAGCGGCAGGTCAACCGACTCCGCGGCGGCATTGGCCACGGCCAGACTGACGCCGAGCAGGGCGTTGGCGCCGAGCTTCCCCTTGTTCGGCGTCCCGTCGAGCTCGATCAGGAGACGATCGATCCCGACCTGGTCGACCGCGTCGGCCCCGATGAGCTGGGGGCGGATCGTGTCGTTCACGTTGCGCACCGCGTCGAGGACGCCCTTGCCGCCGTAGCGGGCCGGGTCGCCGTCCCGCAGCTCGACCGCCTCGTGCGCACCGGTCGAGGCACCGGAGGGGACGAGCGCGGTGCCCATCGCACCGCCGTGCAGGAAGACGTCGACCTCGACCGTCGGGTTGCCGCGCGAGTCGAGCGCCTCCCGCGCGATGAGGTCCTCGATCCGGCCGCTCATGCCGCGTCTCCCGCCGCCGGGAGCGGCGCGTCCGCGTCAAGCAGTGCCTCCACCCCGGGAAGGGTCTTGCCCTCCACGAACTCGAGCGAGGCACCGCCTCCGGTCGAGACGTGCGTCATCTTGCGCGCCAGGTGCAGCTTTTCGACGGCGGCCACCGAGTCGCCGCCGCCCACGATCGTGATGACGCCGTCCGCGGTGCGCCCTGCGATGAAGCGTGCGATGGCGTTGGTGCCCTCGGCGAACGACCCGATCTCGAACACCCCCATTGGCCCATTCCAGAAGATGGTGCGTGCCTTGGCCAGGTGCTCGGTGTAGGCGGTCACCGTGTCGGGACCGATGTCGACCACCATCTGGTCCTTGGGGACCTCGGTGACGCGCACGACCCGCTTCTGCGCCCGGTGGTGGATCTGGGGAGCGATGACGACGTCGCTGGGCAGCATGAGCCGCACCCGCTTGCGTCGCGCCTCGGCCATGATCCGTTCCGCGTTGGCGAGCTGCTCGTCCTCGACCAGGCTCTTGCCCAGCTCCATGCCCTTCGCGGCCAGGAACGTGTTGGCCATGCCGCCACCCACCAGGATCGCCTGGCAGCGGCTGAGCAGTGCCTCGAGAACCTCGAGCTTGCCGGAGACCTTGGCGCCGCCGATCACGGTGTGGAACGGCCGGGGCGGCCGGTGCAGGAGCTTGCTGAGCGCCGTCACCTCGCGCTCCAGCAGCAGTCCCGCGACCGCGGGCAGGTGATGCGTGATGCCCTCGGTGCTCGCGTGCGCGCGATGGGCGCTCCCGAACGCGTCGTTGACGTAGATGTCCGCGAGGCCGGCCAGCGACTCGGCGAACGTCGCGTCGTTATCCTCCTCGGCCGCGTGGAAGCGCAGGTTCTCGAGCATCAGCAGGTCGCCGGGCCGCAGCTTGTCGACCGCGACCTGGACGCCGGGCCCCAGCGCGTCGCCCGTCATGCGCACCGGGCGACCCAGCAGCTGCGACAGGCGATCGGCAACCGGCTTGAGGCGCAGCGCGTCGCTGACCTTGCCCTTTGGCCGGCCGAGGTGGCTGGCCAGGATGACGATCGCATCGCGCTCGAGGAGGTGCACGATGGTGGGCAGGCTGGCCCGGATGCGGGTGTCGTCGGTGATCCGCCCGTCGTCGATCGGGACGTTGAGGTCGGCGCGCAGGAAGACCCGCTTCCCCGCCACGTCAACGTCGCGGATCGTCTTCTTGCCGAACGTCGCGGCGGCCTTCACAGGCCCGCCTTGGCCATGAATGCCGCCAGGTCCGCGACCCGACAGCTGTAGCCCCACTCGTTGTCGTACCAGGCGATGACCTTCAGCAGGTTGGTCCCGGACACCATCGTCGAGGCGGCATCGATGATCGAGCTGTGCTCGTCGCCCTTGAAATCCATGCTCACCAGCTCCTCCTCGGTATAGCCGAGAAGCCCGTTCATCGGTCCATCCGCCGCCGACTTCAGGGCCGCGTTCGCCGTCTCGGCCGTGACCGGGCGGGAGGTGACGGCCACGAAATCGATGACGCTCACCGTCGGGGTTGGCACGCGGAGGGAGAAGCCGTCGAACTTGCCCTTGAGCTCGGG
>JAICQM010000197.1 GCA_025937875.1 Chloroflexota bacterium | reverse complement strand
TCGGTGTCCACGCCGTTCGGCAGGAACAGCACCTTTCGCGGCGGCACGTCCTTCCGCTCGATCAGAGCGTTTCGGATCCCGTCGGTCACGGCGTTGATCAGCGTCGCGCGGCGGTACGCCCAGCGCTCGAGCCGAGCTGCGGCACGGGCCATGGCGCCGTCGCGCACCAGCCCCAGCTGCAGGGCGGAGTCCGGCCACAGGTCGGAGACGTTCAGCACCATCGGTACGCCCCAGCGCCGCGCGATCGCCCAACCGGTGACAGCCAACGTCAGCGGCGGCGACTCGACCAGGACCACGTCAGGGCGCTGCATGGCGGCACCGGCCGGAAGACTGGTGGCGGTGAAGGTCAGGTAGTTGAGCATCCGCTTCCCGCCACTGCCCGTGGCCGGCATGAGCCACGTCCTCCGGACGCGTACGCCGTCCAGCATCTCCGTCACGACCGCCTTGCCGCGATAGCCATCCGCGATCCGCCCGTGAGGGTAGTTGGGCATTCCCGTCACGACCTCGACCTCGTGGCCGCGCATCGTGAGTGACCGCGCCACCGCCGACAGGCGCAGCTGCGCGGCGCCAATCTCCGGCGGGTAGTACTGGGTCAGGATCAGGAAGCGCATCGGCATAATGCCCGGAGCATGTTGCCGGACAGACTAGAGTGCGGCGGCCCGGGTCCGTCAGTCGTACGGCGGTACCCATCGCCGCGCACCGAATGAACCAGTCACCGCCGGGCGGGTTGCGGAACTTGGCCGGTGCGTCCCTGGCCTTCCTCACCGGCGGCGTGGCCAGCAAGGCGCTCGGCCTGCTCACCGTTCCGATCCTGGCACGACTGCTCACGCCGGGTGAGCTCGGGATCCTCGACATCGGCGCCGGGCTGGCCGCGACCGTGACGACCTTGGCCGTCCTCGGGTCGGACAACGCCGTCGCGCGGTTCCTGCATGCCGATCGCCGCGGCGCTGGGGTGTGGGGGGCTGCCGTGGTGGTCGTCGCCGGCATGAGCCTGGCGCTCCTCGTCATCGGTGTCGGCGCGCGGTCCGGCATCGCGCAGCTCCTGATCGGCGATGGTCGACGCGCTGAGATCGTGGCAGCTGCCCTCCTGCACGGGGTCGCGACGACGCTGTTCGTGTGGGCACTGAACGTCATCCGGCTCACGGGGGCGCCAGGCTGGTACGCCGCGGCTACCACAGGAACGGTCGTGCTCCAGTCGATCGGCGGCATCGCCGTCGCGTTCATCGTCCCCGACCCGATGGCCACGATCCTTCTCTGGTGGGGTGTCGTGGCCGCGATCGGCGGCGTGGCCATCTTGATGGTGCGGCGACCGGCGATCGCCAGACCGACGCGGGCGGAGATCCTGAGCGTTGTGCGCTTTGGCGCACCGCTCGTACCGGCCGCGATCGCCTGGACGATCGGCGACCTCGGCATACGCGGGTCGATGGCTCACGCGGACCTGGGAATGGTGGGCAGCTATAGCATCGCCAGCCGGATCGTGAGCGTCCTCCTGCTGGCGATCTCCGGATTCGCCATAGCGTGGATGCCCTTCCTCTTCGCTCAGGAGGCCGGCGCTCGAAGCCCTGAGGCTCGGGACGGCAGCGTCGGCCTGCTGGCGGCGGTGGGCGCACTGGCCCTGGGTGTCGCGGCGCTCGCCCCGGAGCTGGTGCTCCTGCTCGGCGGCGAGCTCTATCGGGCAGCAGATGGAGCGGTCGCACCACTCGCCGGCGGCCTGCTGGCCTATGCCGTCCTGACCGTCATCGCCGGCGCCGCGGCCCTCGAGCTGCGGACGCCGACCATTGCCTGGGCCAGTGTCGTCGGGATGGCGGTACAGATACTGGCGGCCGGCCTCCTCGTGCCAAGTCTAGCCCTTGTCGGTGCAGCCATCGCGAGCCTGCTCGGCTACGCAGCGGCGGCAGCGATCCTTGCGACGCGAATCGACCCCCGCGGCCGGCTGGACTGGGGAGCCATCATGCTGCTGACCGGGAGTGCGGCTGGACTCTGCGTGTTGTGGGTCCTCGTGCTTGCCGAGGTTGCATTCGTGATCCGGCTGTTGGTGCTCGCCGCCTTCCTCGCAGCTGGAGCCATGGCCGTGGGACCAAGGCTCCGTCATGCGTGGCTGCGGTGAGCGAGACGACACGGCCGGATGTGATGCTGGCGGGCGATGCGGCGAGCATCCACGTTCGGCGTCTTGCCGAAGGGCTGCGGGACCGCGGTTCCGCCGTGGAGGTCGCGGGCTTCGAGGGCGCGGAGCTCCCCGGCGTCCGGCTTCACCGACTGGGCACGCTCGGCGCGGAACGCGATCGGCGCTATGCGCTGGGGATTCCCTCATTGGCCCGACTCATCCGATCTCGCCGACCTCGCCTGCTGAATGCGCACTACCTGACCAGCTTCGGCGTGATGACCGCCGCCGCGCGCTGGTTGGCGCATCCGTCCGGCGCCGGGCCGCCACTCGTGCAAACGATCTGGGGCGACGACCTTCTGGTCACGCCACGTGGCTCAGCGCTGCATCGCCGGCTCGCCAGCCGCGCGTTGAGCCAGGCATCGCTTGTCACGGGGGATAGCCGAGACCTGGAAGCCGCGGCCCGGGCGCTCGCACCGAGCGTCGCGTGGCACCGCTTCGTCTTTGGGCCGCCGGACGAACTGCTGGCGGCCACCACGAACAAGGCACGGCTGATGGTGAGCACGCGCCTGCACATCCCCGCGATGCGCGTCGACAGGATCGTCGCGGCGTTTCTCCGCTTCCTCGAGGCCGAGCCTCAGAGCACCGGCTGGGAACTACGCGTCGTGGGCGCTGGGCCCGAGACCGACCGGCTGATGGCACTCGCTGCCGGCAACCCCGCCATCACGTTCCCGGGAGCGTTGAGTCACCATGCGCTCATGCAGCTGCTGCTCGAGGCGTCGATCGTCGTGTCGGTTCCGGAGAGTGACGCGACGAGCGCAACCCTGCTCGAATCCCTCGCCGCGGGTGCTATCCCTGTGGTGAACGACCTGCCCGCCAACCGGGAGTGGGTGAGCCCCGACATCGGAGAGATCGTGGCCCCCGATCCAGCCGTCGCGGATCTGGCCGCCGCGCTGCAGCGGGCAGCGACGCGCGAGCCGGACGTCGAGGCCACTCGCCGCGTCGTCGCAGGCAACACCTGGGAGCGAGAGCTCAACCGCCTGGTGGAGGCATTCGAGTCAGTGATGTCGACCGGAGAACGAGCACGGTGAGCCGGCTCTGGCGTGGTCTGCTCTACGTTGCCGCCTGGTGGACCACCCTCCCGTGGCCGCCGCCGATCCGAGCCTGGTGGCTGCGGCGCCTGGGCGCCACGATCGGCCGCCAGGCCGTCATCCATCGCTGCCATTTCATCAATCTCGAAGTGCACGGC
>JAICQM010000198.1 GCA_025937875.1 Chloroflexota bacterium | reverse complement strand
CCCCCGTCTCCAGCGCGCGCTGCGCCACGTACGCCGCGTCCCCGATCGCGTCCTGCTGGTAGCCGGCGGCCAGCGCGGGCAGCGTGCCGCCCCGCGCGTCGATGGCCTCCAGCTCGGTGATGACCCGCTCGTATAGTTGATTCGTCAACCATTCAACGTACCAGGCGCCGCCGAGCGGGTCCGCCGTGGCGGTCACCCCCGACTCGGAGGCGAGGACCTGCTGGGTGCGCAGGGCAAGCCGCGCGCTCGCCGGTGTCGGCAGGCCGAGCGCCTCGTCGAGGGCGTTGGTGTGCACCGACTGCGCCCCGCCCAGGACGGCGGCCAGGGCCTGGACGGTCGTACGCACGACGTTCACGTCCGGCTGCTGCGCGGTCAGGGTGGATCCCCCGGTCTGGACGTGGAACCGCATCGCCATGCTCCTCGGATCCAGCGCACCGAACCGGTCACGAGCGACGGTGGCCCAGACGCGCCGCGCCGCGCGGAACTTGGCCACCTCCTCCAGCAGGTCGTTGTGGGCCGCGAAGAAGAAGGAGAGCCGCGGCGCGAAGTCGTCGAAGGCCAGGCCGGCGGCAACGGCCGCATCGGCATACGCGATCGCGTTGGCGATGGTGAAGGCCACCTCCTGCATCGCCGTCGAGCCCGCCTCGCGGATGTGGTAGCCGCTGATGCTGATCGTGTTCCAGCTCGGCAGCTCGGCATGGCAGTAGGCGAACGTGTCGGTCACGAGGCGCATCGACGCCGCGGGCGGGTAGATGTAGGTGCCGCGAGCGATGTACTCCTTGAGGATGTCGTTCTGGATCGTGCCGCGCAGGACCTGCGGGTCGACACCGCGCCGGCGGGCGACCGTCTCGTACAGGACGAGGAGGGTGGCCGCGGTGGCGTTGATCGTCATCGACGTCGACACCGCGGCGGGATCGATTCCGTCGAGGAGGATCTCCATGTCGGCCACCGAGTCGATCGGGACGCCGGTCCGGCCCACCTCGCCGATGGCCATCGGGTCGTCGGAGTCGTAGCCCATCTGGGTCGGCAGGTCGAAGGCCACGCTCAGGCCGGTCTGGCCGCGCTCCAGGAGGTAGCGGAAGCGGCGGTTCGTCTCCTCGGCCGATCCGAAACCGGCGTACTGCCGCATCGTCCACGCCCGCCCGCGGTAGCCCGCGGCGCGCACGCCGCGCGTATACGGGAAGGCGCCCGGCTCCCCGATCGCCGCCTCGGCGTCCAGCCCCTCGAGGTGCCCTGCCCGATAGACCGGCTCGATCTCGATGCCGGAGGTGGACCGGTGTGGACGCGCCTCCGGGCGCTCGGGCTCAGTCATGCGCCTCGATTGTAGACGCCGCCCTAGCCGAGCCGGAGCAGGACGGCGCCGGTGGCCACCGCCTGGCCGGAGGCGACACTGACCTCGATCACGCGGCCGGCGCGCGGCGCCCGGACCTCGTTCTGCATCTTCATGGCCTCGATCGTCAGCAGGGGCGAGCCCGCCTCCACGTCGTCGCCGGCGGCCACGGCCACCGCGACGATGAGCCCCGGCAGGGTGGCGGTCACCGTCACCGGTCCGTCCTGCGTCAATCCCGCGGTCTCGGCCTCGGCAAGCACCCGTTCACGCCAGGTCCGGGCCTCGACCGGGATCCGCCGGCCATGCAGCGTCACCGTCCACCGGCTGCCGGAACCCTCCACCAGCAGCGGGACCGTTTCATCGTCGCGGCGGGCGAGGGCGACGCCGTGCCGGCGGTCGACCCACTCCATTCCCCACGCTGTGGCGGGGGCGACGACCTCGTCACCGATCCTGATCTCCAGGTCGCGCGCCTCCCTCATGGGTCCACCGCTTCCCGCCGGGCGACCTCCGCCCAGGCCGACGCCCGTCCGCCCGCAGCCCGCCGCGGCGCCGCCTCCTGGCGCCTGGCCTCGGCGACGACGAACGCCACCAGCGCCCGCTCGGCGTCCGATACCGCCGGGCCACCCCCCCAGCGGTCGGCGATCAGGCCGGTGTCGTAGGCGCCGCTGGCGAAGGCCTCGTCGTCCACCAGCCAGCGCAGGAAGCCGGCATCGGTCTGGAGACCACCGATGACGGTCTCGTCGAGCGCGCGTCGCAGTCGCGCCACGGCCGCCGGCCGATCCTCGGCGTGGACCAGCAGCTTGGCCAGCAGCGGGTCGTACTCGGGGCGGACCTCCATGCCGGCCTCGGCGGCGGTGTCGACCCGCACCCCGGGCCCCTCGGCCATCCGCCACGCCCCGATGCTGCCGGCCACCGGGCGGAAGCCGTCGTAGGGGTCCTCGGCGTAGAGCCGAACCTCGATGGCGTGTCCTTGCCGCGGCGCGCCCAGGACCGCCTGGGGCAGCCGCTCCCCCGCCGCGACCCGGATCTGCCATGCGACCAGGTCCAGTCCGGTCACCAGCTCGGTGACCCCGTGCTCGACCTGGAGCCGGGTGTTCATCTCGAGGAAGTAGTGGTTTCCATCGACGTCGACCAGGAACTCGACGGTCGCCGCGTTGTGGAAGTCCACGGTGCCGGCCACCCGTCGCGCGCTTTCGAACAGGGCCGTCCGGGTCGCCTCGGTCACCCCCGGCGACGGCGATTCCTCGACGAGCTTCTGGTGCCGGCGCTGGACGGAGCAGTCGCGCTCTCCCAGCACCGCCAGCCCCCCGTGCCGGTCGCCCAGCAGCTGCACCTCGACGTGCCGCGCCGGCGACAGCAGCCGTTCGACGTAGATCGTTCCATCGCCGAACGCCGCGGCCGCCTCCCGTCGCGCGGCGGTCATGGCCCCCGCCAGGTCGTCGGGACGGTCGACTCGCCGCATGCCCCGGCCCCCACCTCCCGCGGCCGCCTTGAGCATCACCGGGAACCCGACTCGCTCGACGGCGGAGACGTCCTCCTCGAGCGCCACCGTCGTGCCGGGGACGATCGGCACGCCCGCGTCCTCGACTGCTCGCCGCGCCGCCAGCTTGTTGCCCAGGGCCTCCAGCGCCGCCGGGGGCGGACCGATGAAGACCAGGCCAGCCGCCTCGACCGCCCGTCCGAAGGCGGCGTTCTCGGAGAGGAAGCCGTAGCCGGGGTGGATGGCCTCGGCACCACTCCGCCGCGCGGCATCCACCACCGCCGGGATCGACAGGTACGACTCACCGGCGGGCGCCGGACCGATGCGCTCCGATCGATCGGCCGCCCTGGTGTGGGGTGCACTGGCGTCGGCGTCGGAATGCACGGCGATCGGCGAGATGCCGAGCTCTCGGCAGGCGCGGATGACGCGGACGGCGATCTCGCCGCGGTTGGCGACGAGGACCCGTCGGAACGGTGGCTGTGCGCCGCCGTCTTTG
>JAICQM010000059.1 GCA_025937875.1 Chloroflexota bacterium | reverse complement strand
GGCCGCGCACCGGCGGCCCGAGCGCCGGCCCGACGTACCCGGCTGATTGCGCTGCGATCGACCGCAGCGTGCTGTCGCCCGGCGAGCTGCTGGTGCGTGCCGACGACACGATCAGCGACGAGTTCATCGTCGACGCCACGATCGAAGTGCCCGCTTCCTAGGGCGGGCGTAGGATATCGGTCGCCATGAGCTTTCTCCGCGCCAAGAAGGAGCGCCCATCCCTGTTGCGCTTCGAGCGCATCCTGGTCCCGGTCGCCGGGACCGAGGCCGACGAGCCGGCGCTGCGGCTCGCCGCGACGCTGATGGCCGGTACCTCCGGCGAGGCGGTCCTGTTGCACGTCATCGAGGTTCCCTTCGAGCGCAACCTGGATGCCGAGGACGAGAAGGCGGTCGCCTTCGCCGACGAGGTGACGGCGCGCGGCGAGGCCTTCCTCGCCGAGCAGGGCGTGACCGCCCGCAGTGGCGTGGTCCAGGCTCGTGCTGCCGGACCCGCGATCGTCGACGATGCCGTTGAGCAGAGCGCCGACCTGATCGTGATGGGGCTACGCTACAAGAAGCGCTTCGGCGGCCAGTGGGATGCCGGCCGAACCGTGCCGTACGTGATGCGCAACTCGACCGCCCCGGTCTGGTGCCTGCGCGTCGAGACCGAGGAGCTGGCCAGGACGCCATGAGAGTCATCATCATCGGCTGCGGGCGCGTGGGTGCGCGGACCGCGGCGGAGCTCGACCAGCAGGGTGACCATGTGACGGTGATCGACACCGACCAGCGCGCCTTCAACCGCCTGCCGGCCACGTTCGCGGGCGTGACCGTGCGCGGCAACGGCACTGCGGAGGACATCCAGCGGGGCGCGGGGGCGGAGATGGCCGACCTGGTGATGGCCCTCACCGAGGGCGATAACCGCAACGCCCTGGCGACGCAGATGGCCAAGCACACGTTCGGCGTTCCGCGCGTCATCGCCAAGATCAATGACCCGCTGCGGGCGGAGGCATTCCGATCGCTGGGCATCGAGACCATCTGCCGCACCGTGATCCTGTCGCAGGCGCTCATCACCGCCGCGCACGACGGGGCGGAGGCGACAAACGGCATGGTGGAGCCGCCGACCGCCGAACCGTTGCGCGGCGCGCCGCCGCTCGGATCGCGCGCGCATGAGCAGGCCACCGAGGCCGTCGCCGAGGAGGGCGCCTGATGTACGTGGTCGTGATCGGTGGCGGCAACGTCGGGTACCACCTCACCAAGGAGCTCCTGGCCGCCGGGCACGAGGTGGTCATGATCGAGAAGGATCCCGCGCGCGCCCGTGCCATCGCCGACGAGCTGGGGAGCATTGTCATCCCCAACGACGGCTGCGAGGGCCGCTACCAGGGCGAGGCGGGCATGGGACGCGCCGATGTCATGGCTGCGGTCACCGGCGACGACGAGGACAATCTCGTCGCGTGCCAGGTGGCGAAGATGCGCTTCAACGTGCCGCGCGCCATTGCCCGCGTCAACGATCCGAAGAACGAGAAGCTGTTCCGGCAGCTGGCCATCGACGACACCGTGAGCCCGACCAAGACGATCCTCGGTGTCATCGAGCACGACATCCCGATCCATGACCTCCTCCACCTCGCCGAGCTGGAGGGTGGCGAGCTGCAGATCGTGGAGGCCCAGCTGGACGCCGACGCGCCGGTGGTGGGCAAGGAGCTCCGCGACCTGGCCATGCCCGAGGGGAGCACGATCGCCGTCCTGTTGCGCGACGGGCGCGCGCTGCTGGCGCGCCCCGAGACGCGCCTGCTGGCCGGCGACAAGCTGCTGGCGGTCACCTCGGCCCGGGGCGAGGCGGAGCTGCGCGGCCTCCTCATCGGCGAGTGACGCCGGCGCCATCCGCGGCGCCGGTGGATGCCGGTCGCGTGCTGCGCCGCGCGCTGGTGGGCTGGGGGCAGGGACACGCCCTCCTGGGGCGCGGCCAGCTGGCCGCGGCGCTGCTGGCGGCGGAGCTGTTGGGCCTGGCGCTGGTCGGCACGCTGGTCGCCACCTTGGTCGATACGACCTGGTACCTGGTGCCGTTCGTGGCCGGAGCTGCCTTCCTGGTCGTCTGGGCCGTGCAGGCCGTGGCGGCCTACCGAGCCGCGCAGCGGGTGGCGGGTTCGATTCCGCCCACGCCGCGCGGTTCCCCCGCGGCATCGGCGGCCTGGCTGACCGTCCCGCTCCTCATCTGGGGCACGGCCTTCTGGTTGGTCGCCGCGACCGCGGCCACGCCGGCCGCCGTCCTCGATCGCTTCGTCACCGCCTGGCCGGAGGGAGCGGGGTCGACGGCGTGGGCCGATGTCTCGACCAATCCGGTTCGCGTCGAGCGCGCGGCGACCGCCGCGCTCGAGGGGCTCGCCGAACGCTGCACGGACGGTGACCTGGGCGGCGACTGCGACGAGGCACCGGTGAACCTGCTGCGCAACGTGCGGATCCGCATCGTCTCCGACGATGGGTCGCGCGCGTCAGCGGTCGCGGAGCTGGTGCGCTACGAACGGCGGCCGTCGCGATTCCTCGGGCTGGACGTCGGCACCGAGCTCGCGCCGGTGCCGGTGGAGGAGCTCGTCACCTTCGAGCTCGAGACCACCCCGGCCCTGGTCGGCGGGCTGGACCTGGGTGCGCGCCGCTGGACGATCGTGAACGCGGTGGCTCCATGAGGCGTATGAGTTGCACATGACCGATCCAGCCGCCGGACGCGGCGACCGCTTCCTGGCGGACCTGCTCGCCGCGACCGGGCGGGCGGTGGTGGGCGCCGAGGAGCCGACGCGCCTGATCGCGACCACCGTCGTGGCCGGCGGCCACGCCCTGCTGGAGGACGTGCCGGGGGTCGGCAAGACCCTCCTCGCTCGGGCCGTCGCCACCGCACTGGGCCTCACCTTCGCCCGCGTCCAGGGCACCCCCGACCTCCTGCCGACCGATGTCACCGGCTCGTCGATCCTGGACCGCGGGGACTTCCGCTTCGTTCCCGGGCCGGTGTTCGCCAACGTCGTGCTGGTCGACGAGATCAACCGCGCGACACCGCGCACCCAGTCCGCGCTGCTGGAGGCGATGCAGGAGCGGCAGGTCTCGGCGGAGGGCGTGACCAGGCCGCTGCCCGACCCGTTCGTCGTCCTCGCGACCCAGAATCCAATCGAGCTCGAGGGCACGTTCTCGCTGCCGGAGGCCCAGCTGGACCGCTTCCTGGTCCGCATCACGCTCGGCTATCCCGACGAAGCGGCCGAGCGCCGCATCTCGAGCCGCCACCAGGCCGCCGCCGAGCCGCTCGACGCCGTTCCGGTCATCGCCGGTCCGGAGCGCCTCCTCGCACTGCGCGATGCGGCTCGCACCGTCCGCGTTGCCCCCGAGGTCGAGTCGTACGCGGTGGCGCTGGTGCGCGCCACCCGCCACCACCCCGACGTGCGGCTGGGAGCCTCGCCCCGCGCCAGCGTCTCCCTGTATCGCGCCGCGCAGGCGACGGCACTGCTGGACGGCCGCGACTTCGCGTTGCCCGATGACGTCCGCTCCGTCGCACCGGCCGTGCTCGAGCATCGTCTGCTGCTCGACATCGATCGCGAGCTGCGCGGGGCGTCCGCGGCCGGGGTCGTGGCCGACGTCCTGGCCGAGGTGGAGCTGGTCCTCGACGCGGAGGGCGAGCCCGCCGTCTCGACGCGATGAGCGGCTGGCTGGCGCTGGCTGCGGTCATGGCCGTCGTCGGCGCGGTGGCCGGTGCCCCGGGGTTGCTGGTCGTGGCCGGCATCACCGCCGGCTACGCGACGCTGACCCGCCTGTGGAGCCGCTACGGCGCACGCAGCGTGACCTACGAGCGGCAGCTGGGCTCGGGGCGCGCGGTGGCCGGCGACACGGTGACCCTCGACGTGACGATCTGGAATCGCAAACCGCTACCGCTGCCGTGGATCGCGGCCGACGACCTGCTCACCGAGGGCCTTGTCGTGCGCGAGCGCCCGGACCTGGACCACGCCGACGAGCGGCAGCATCGGCGCATCCTGCGCAACACGTGGGCCCTCACCTGGTACGAGCGCGTGGTGCGCCACTTCCACCTCGACGACCTGCGCCGCGGCTGGTACGAGCTGGGCCCGGCCCACCTCCGCATCCGCGACGTGTTCGGCCGCGACGCCGCCGAGGGCGAGGTTGAGCCGCGCGCCACGCTGACGGTCGTGCCACGCCCGGTGCCGGTCCGCCACCTGCCCGGCGACCGGTCACCCCTCGGCGAGCGCCGCGCGCCGCGCAGCCTCGTCGCCGACCCGGCACTGTTCAGCGGTGTGCGTCCGTTCCAGGCCGGTGACTCCCTCCGCCGCGTCCATTGGCGCGCCACTGCCCGGCTGGGCTCCACCGTCAGCCGCCGTTTCGAGCCGGCGCGCGGGCGAACCGTCGTGATCGCCCTCGACGTGCAGACGCTGGAGGATGTCCCGCACTGGGAGATGTCCTACGACGACGACGCGTTCGAGGGACTGTGCGTGACCGCGGCCTCCCTGGCGCGGCACTATCTCGGCGATGCCGCCCTGGTCGGTGTCGCCGCCGCCAGCTTCACCGGCACCCCGCAGCGCGTGGCGTGGCTCGCACCGCGCGCCGGCACCGGGCAGCTGGCCCGCGTCGGCGAGCTGCTGGCCCGCGTCGGGCCGGTCAGCAGCATGCCCTACGCCCAGCTGCTCGCCTGGCTGGCCAGGCGCCTGCCGGCGGGGGCGACGGTGGTTGCCCTCACCGCCCGCGATCCGCGCGGTGTGAGCCCCATCCTGCGCCGCCTCGGGCGCGGCGGCTTCGCCGTCGAGGCCATCCGGGTCGGCCCGGCCGACCGGATCCCCGGGGCCGGGTTCCCGGTGCGCACGGCGCAGCTGGCGCCGAACTGGCGAGAGGCCGATGGTCTTCGGATTTCCTGATCCCCGCGAGCTGCTGCGCCGGGCCGCCGAGCGGGCGCCGAAGGGGCTCGGCCGGCATGACGGGCGCAGCCGCCTGCTCCCGGTCCTCCAGGCGCTGGCCGACGGCGCATGGCTCGCCGTCGCCTATGCCGCCGCGCAGGCCGCCACCGGGCGTGCGCCGATCGTAGGCCCGCTGGAGCTGGCTCTCCTGGCCGGGATCGGCATGGCGTGGGCTCGGCGGGGCCGCTGGCTCGACGACGCTTCCGACCTGGCCGGCGCCGTCATCCTCGCCATCCTTGGCGGCGCGCTGACCTGGTTCCTCGACACCGACGTGCGGATCGCCCTCCTCGCCGGCGACACCGATACGGCGTTCGCGACGCATCTTCCCGGCTGGATCGGCGCCGTGGCCGTCCTGCGCGGCCGGACGCACGCATCCCGTGACGACGACGAGGATCAGCAGGACCGGCTGCTCCGGTTCGGCATTCCGGCCCTCGCCATCCCGTGGCTGGGGGGCCATCTCGCCGCCAACGGTCCGCTGGAGCGGGCGTTCGTGGCCAGCGCATTCATCTCGACGCTGCTGTTCGCCGCCTCGGCCTTCACCGCTCTCGGGCTGGCGCGCCTCGAGCTCGTGCGGCGGTCGAGCGGGGACCAGCCGCGCTCGCAACGATCCTGGCTGCTGCTGGTGGGCGGCGTGGCGCTGGGGGTGTCGCTCATCGGCGTGCCCACGGCGATCCTGCTCGGCGTGCCGGTCTCGGCCCTCACCGCAGCGGTCGTGGGTCCGCTGCGGGTGCTGGTCCTCTCGCTGCTCCTGCTCACCACGCCGCTCATCGTGGCCATCGCGGCACTCACCAGCCTGCTCGGGCCGGTCCTGCCTCGCGGCTTCGAGCTGCCCATCATTCGGCTTCCCAACCTGCGCGTCGATCCGACCGAGGTCAGCTCCACCCCGACGATCGTGTTCTTCGCCGTGCTGGCCCTTCTGTTCCTGGCCGAGCTCGCCGCCATCGGCCTCTACCTGTGGTACCGGATGCGCGAGCGACGGCGGGCCGAGGCCGAGGAGCTCGCCGGCGTCGAGGAGCGCAGCATCGTCCGGCCGCCGGAGGAGCCCGCGACGCCCCCTCCGCCGCCCCGCCGTCCGCGGACGACTGACCCCGGCACCCCCGCCGGCGCATACATTGCAGCGCTCGAGATCCTCGACCGTGACGAGCGGCTGCGTCGCGCGGCCAGCGAGACGCCGGCGTCCCACCTGCGCCGTGTCGCAGGCGTGCTCGCCGGCCCCGCCCTCGCGCGTCTCGCTGCCGGCTACCAGCTCGATCGCTATGCCGGCCGCCAGCTGACCGGCCGTGAGCGGCGGCGAGCGGTCTCACGGCTGGCCCGCATCCGGCAATGGGCCAGGCGCTGACAGCACCCTTGACAATGCCATTGTCAGCATTTATGGTCTCCCCAGGTTCCACCCAACGAGGTAGTTCCGAGGAGATCAACCATGGCAAACATCACCAGATTCGACCCGTTCAGCGACCTGCTGACCCTGCGCGACTCGATGGATCGCATGTTCGACGAGCGCTTCCTCCGCCCGCTCACCTGGCGCGGCGTGGACGGCGAGAGCATCTCGCCGGCCATCGACGTGCACCAGGATGCCGACTGGATCGTGGTCGAGGCGGCCCTGCCCGGCGTGAAGCCGGAAGATGTTGACATCAGCATCACCGGGCAGACGCTCACCATCCGTGGCGAGGCCAAGGCGGACGAGCGCATCGAGCGCGACCAGTATCTCTACCGCGAGCGTCGCTACGGCGCGTTTCACCGTCAGCTCCAGCTGCCGGTGCGCGTCGAGGGTGAGCGCGCCGAAGCCGACTTCGAGGATGGCGTCCTGAACCTGCGCATTCCGAAGGCGGACGAGGTCAAGCCCCGCCGCATCGAGGTCAAGGCCGCACCGCGCATGGTGGGCGGCAACACGAATGGCAAGGACGCGTGACGACGGGCCTCGACGGGCTTCGTATGATGGGGACGGCGAACCTCGCCGTCCCCGATCCGTCGTGACCGGCACACGTGATCCTCTGCGACCGCGGTACTTCATCAGCATCGCGGCCGAGCTGGCCAGCGTGCATCCGCGGACGCTGCGAATCTACGAGGAGGAGGGGCTCGTCTGCCCCCAGCGCCGCAACAACCTCCGCCTCTACTCTGAGGCCGATATCCGGCGGGTGCGCGTCATCCGCTTTCTCACCCGACGCCAGGGAGTGAACCTGGCCGGCGTCAAGGTCATCCTTCAGCTCGAGGAGCTCGGCAAGATCCGGGTGTTCGACCTGTTCGATGGAGATGATGTCGAACGCTTCGTCGAGAACGAGCCCATGGCGGCAGGCCCCGACGACAACCCGAAGGACGTGAACACCAGTGGATCCTGAGATTCGCAACGACAACCCCGACGAGCCGAACGAGGCCGCCGAGCAGACCACCCCGAACGAGCCGGGCGCCGAGCGGACCGATGCGGTCCAGGTCCTGCCCCTCGTCGCCCTGCGCGACACCGTCATCTTCCCCGAGATGATCGTGCCCCTGCAGGTGGGTCGCGACCGGAGCGTCAAGGCGCTCGATCGCGCCGTGCGCGCCGGTTCCTCGATCGCGCTGGTCACGCAGCGCAGCTCCGATACCGAGGAAGTCAACGGGGTCGACGAGCTCTACGACATCGGTACGCTGGCCAAGATCGCCCAGGTGATCCGCTCACAGGACGGCTCGCTGCGGGCCATCGTGCAGGGCCAGAAGCGCATCCGCCTGCTCGACCTGCTGCAGACCGAGCCATACCTCGAGGCGCGGGTCGAGGTCATCGACGATGCTGCCACCAAGAGCCTCGAGGTCGAGGCCCTGATGGCATCGGTCCAGGCCCAGATCGAGCAGTACGTCAGCTCGGGGGCATCGGTCCCGCCGGAGGTGGCGGTCGCGGCGCGCAACATCGCCGATGGCGGCCTGCTGGCCGACATGGTGGCCTACAGCCCCGACATGGACACCGAGCTGCGGCAGGACCTGCTGGAGACCATCGACGTCCAGGAGCGGCTGCGCAAGGTTGGCGCCTTCCTGGCCAAGCAGATCGAGGTTCTCGAGCTCAAGGGCCGCATCCAATCCGAGGTCAAGTCCGAGATGGACAAGACCCAGCGCGAGTACATCCTGCGCGAGCAGATGAAGGCGATCCAGAAGGAGCTCGGCGAGGACGATCCCGCGGTCGCCGAGGCGAGCGAGCTGCGCGAGAAGGTCGAGCAGTCGGCCATGCCGGACGAGGTCAAGGAGAAGGCCCTCAAGGAGGTCGATCGCCTGGCCCGCATCCCGAGCGCCAGCCCGGAGCAGGGCGTCATCCGCACCTACGTCGACTGGCTGGTGAGCCTGCCATGGGGCGTCGAGACCGATGACAACCTCGATCTCGACGACGCCGAGAAGGCGCTCAACGAGGACCACTGGGGCCTCGAGAAGCCCAAGGAGCGCATCGTCGAGTACATGGCCGTGCGCAAGCTGGCCGACAAGATCCGCTCGCCGATTTTGCTCTTCGTCGGACCGCCCGGCGTGGGCAAGACGAGCCTCGGCAAGTCGATCGCCCGCGCCATGGGTCGCAAGTTCGTGCGCATGAGCCTCGGCGGTATCCACGACGAGGCGGAGATCCGGGGCCACCGGCGCACCTACATCGGGGCGCTGCCCGGCCGCGTCATCCAGAACATCAAGACCGCCGGCTCGTCGAACCCGGTCTTCATGCTCGACGAGATCGACAAGGTCGGCATGGACTTCCGTGGCGACCCGTCGTCCGCGCTGCTGGAGGTGCTCGACCCCGAGCAGAACAACTCGTTCCAGGACAACTACCTGGAGGTGCCCTTCGACCTGTCGAAGGTGCTCTTCATCGCCACCGCCAACATGCTCGACACCATTCCGCCGGCCCTTCGCGACCGGATGGAGGTCATCCAGCTCCCCGGCTACACCCAGCTGGAGCGGGTGCGGATCGCCGAGCGGTTCCTGGTGCCCAAGCAGCTCGAGGCGCACGGCCTGACCGATGACAACCTCGTGTTCGAGGAGGCGGCGCTGGTGCGGCTGATCCAGGCCTTCACCCGCGAAGCGGGGGTCCGCAACATGGAGCGCGAGATCGCCAACGTGGCCCGCAAGGTCGCGCGCCGCGTGGCGAGCGACGCGACGACGAAGATCGTCGTCAAGGCCGAGGACCTCGAGGAATACCTCGGACCGGCCCGCTTCGATTACGGCGAGCTCGATGCCGAGGACCAGGTGGGCATGGTGACCGGCCTGGTGGTCAGCGACGCGGGCGGCGACATCGTCCAGGTCGAGGCCACGCGCATGGACGGCAAGGACGACTTCATCCTCACGGGCCAGCTCGGCGACGTGATGAAGGAGTCCGCCCGAGCCGGGATGAGCTACATCAGGGCCCGGACGAAGGACCTCGGGATCGACCCGTCGGCCTTCGAGAAGACCACCGTTCACATCCATGTGCCGGCGGGCGCGACGCCCAAGGACGGGCCGAGTGCCGGCGTCACGATGGCCACCGCCATGGCCAGCCTGCTGACCGGCAAGCCGGCGCGCCGCGATCTCGCCATGACCGGCGAGATCACGCTCCGCGGCCGGGTGCTGCCGATCGGTGGACTGAAGTCCAAGCTGCTGGCGGCGCACCTCGCCGGCGTGAAGACGGTCCTCATCCCGACCCGGAACGAGCGCGATCTCGTCGACGTGCCCGAGGAGGTGCGCAACGAGCTCCGGATCGTGCCGGTCGACAACATGGACCAGGTGCTGGCCGAGGCGCTCATCGACGCGCCGCGGCCGGCGGCCCGGATCAAGGCCGAGCGCGACGAGCGCCAGAAGATGGTCGCGCGTCGTCCGCGCCGGCCGCGCAAGCCGGCCAAGGACGAGCCGCCGATCGCCGCCACCGGCGACGGCACCCCGACCGACCAGCCACCGGCAGGCCACCCGGCCTGAGGACTCGGGGCCCGGCGGGCGACCGTCGGGCCCCATGACGCAGATGGAGTACAAGGACTACTACGCGACCCTCGGCGTTCCGAAGACGGCCAGCCAGGCCGAGATCAAGAAGGCCTATCGCAAGCTGGCCCGCGAGCTCCATCCCGACACGAACAAGGACCCGGCCGCGGAGAAGCGCTTCAAGGAGGCCAACGAGGCCCACGCGGTCCTCTCCGACCCGGAGAAGCGGAAGCACTACGACGAGCTCGGCTCGAACTGGGGCGCCTACCAGCAGGCCGGCTACGGCTCCGGTGGCGCGACCGACTGGGCCGGCTTCGGCGGGGCGCCGGGTGGCACGCGCTGGACGTACCGCACCGTCTCACCCGACGAGATGGGCGGCTTCTCCGACTTCTTCCGCGCCTTCTTCGGGACCGATGCCGGCGGGTTCGCCACCGGGGGCCCCGGCTCCGCCGGGGGGTTCGAATCGGCCTACGACTTCGGCGGCTCGGCCGGCGCGCCGCGCCGGGTGCGCGGGCCACAGGCCAGCGCCGAGGCCGAGATCACGTTGGCCGAGGCGATGAAGGGCACCACGCGCATGGTCGACGTCGACGGGCGGCGGCTGGAGGTCACCATCCCGGCCGGCGTCTCCGACGGGGCCAGGATCAAGCTCCGTGGCGGCGGCGTGCGCGGCAACGGAGGGTCGGCCGGCGACCTGACGATCACCGTGCGCATCAAACCTGACTCGCGCTTCGAGCGCCGCGGCGCCGACCTGCACACCGAGGTACCCATCACGCTCCAGCAGGCCCTGCTCGGCGGCGAGGTGCCCGTGAGCCTGCCGACCGGCAGCGTCAAGCTGCGGATCCGGCCGAATACCCAGAACGGGCAGCAGATCCACCTCCGGGGACGCGGCCTGCCGAAGCGCGGGGGCGAGAAGGGCGACCTGGTGGTCACGGCTCGCGTCGTGCTGCCCACGCTCGACGACGAGGCGCGCGCCGCCTTCGAGCAGTTCGCCGTCGCCCATCCCCAGCCCGAGCCGGCGAGGTAGGGATCGATGCGCATCGAACGGTTCACCACCCGCGCCCGCGACGCGATCGTCGAGGCGCAGGAGCTTGCCGAGCGCGAGGGGCATCCACAGCTCGAGGTGGCGCACCTGGCCCTCGTCCTGGCCGATCAGCCGGACGGCGTCGTGCCGGCCGTGCTCGAGCGCATGGGCATCGGTCCGGCATCGGTCGCGGAGACGTTGCGGGGCGAGCTGGCGAAGCTGCCGCGGGTGTCGGGCGCATCGGCCCAGCTGACGCTCTCGAACGAGGCACGGCGCGTGCTGTCGGATGCGCATCCGATCGCCGAGCGCATGCACGATGACTACGTGTCGACCGAGCACCTCCTGCTCGCCATGCTGGAGGCGGGCGACAGCCCGGCGGCGAGGGTCATGGCCGCAGCCGGCATCACGCCGGACGCCGTCCTGTCCGCACTCACCCAGATCAGAGGCAACCAACGCGTGACGACCGAGAATCCGGAGGCGACCTACGAGGCCCTCGACAAGTACGGACGCGACCTGACCGCGCTGGCCGCGCGCGGGATCCTCGACCCGGTCATTGGTCGCGACGAGGAGATCCGGCGCGTCATCCAGGTCCTGAGCCGGCGGACGAAGAACAACCCGGTCCTCATCGGCGAGCCCGGCGTGGGCAAGACGGCGATCGCCGAGGGGCTCGCACAGCGCATCGTGCGCGGTGACGTCCCCGAGGGACTGCGGGAGCGTCGCGTGGTGGCACTCGACCTCGGGGCGCTGGTGGCGGGGGCCAAGTACCGCGGTGAGTTCGAGGAGCGCCTCAAGGCGGTGCTCAAGGAGGTCACCGAGTCCGACGGCCAGATCATCCTGTTCATCGACGAGCTGCACACCGTCGTCGGCGCCGGGGCAGCGGAGGGGGCCATGGACGCCTCCAACCTGCTCAAGCCGATGCTGGCGCGCGGCGAGCTGCACTGCATCGGCGCCACCACACTGGACGAGTACCGCAAGCACATCGAGAAGGACGCCGCGCTCGAGCGGCGCTTCCAGCCCATCGTGGTGGGCCAGCCCTCGGTCGAGGACACGATCGCCATCCTCCGGGGGCTCAAGGAGCGCTACGATGTGCACCACGGGGTGCGCATCCAGGACGCGGCGCTCGTGGCGGCCGCGGTCCTCTCCGACCGCTACCTCACCG
>JAICQM010000069.1 GCA_025937875.1 Chloroflexota bacterium | reverse complement strand
CGCGTCTCGCTTCCCATCACGCTGGGCCACGAGGTTTCCGGGTGGATCGATGCGTTCGGCCCGGAGGCCGGGCGCTCGCGGCTGGGGGCCCGCCTGCGACCCCGCGCGCGCCTCAAGGCCGGCGACCCGGTGCTCGTCTTCGGCGGCTGGGGTTGCGGTGCCTGTCGCGACTGCGCGTCCGGCGAGGAGCAGCGCTGCGAACGCAGCCGCTCGCCCGGCTTCCAGGAGGACGGCGGCTACGCCGAGTACATGCTCGTCCCCCATCCGCGGCATCTCGTCCCGCTGGGTCCGTTGGACCCGGTCGAGGCCGCCCCCCTGGCCGACGCCGGGGTCACGCCATACCGGGCCGTGCGCCGCGCCGCCTCGTGGCTGGGGCCGGGAGCGCGGGTCCTGCTCATCGGTGCCGGCGGGCTGGGCCAGTTCGCGCTCCAGTACCTGCGCCGCTTCCCGGAGCTGACGCTGGCGGTGCGCGAGGTGAGCCCCGACAAGCTGGCCATCGCCGAGCGGCTGGGCGCCGACCTGGGCATCCTGGGCGGGGAGGAGGATCTCGTGAACCTCGGCCTTGGCGGGCCGGCGGACGTCGTCTTCGACTTCGTCGGGACCGATGCGACCCTCGACTACGCCGCCCGCAACGTGGCGCCCGGCGGGCTCGTCTCACTCGTCGGCGAGGCGGGCGGGAGGTTCGAGTTCGGGTTCGACGCGCTGCCGGTCGAGGCCTCGATGACGACGACCGCCTGGGGCTCGGTCGATGATTTGAAGGCCGTCGTCAAGCTGGCGCGCGCGGGCCGGGTGAAATGGTCGGTCGAGCGTATGCCGCTCGCCGGGGCCACGGCGGCCCACGCGCGCCTGGCCGCTGGCGACGTGGAGGGCCGGATCGTCCTCGTCCCCGGGTCGTAGCGGGACCGTCCCGCCGCTCACGACGTGTGCTGGGGCGCACGTCCCGGAAGATTCGAGTTCTCGTGTGCGCCCGGGCGCACGTAACTACGAGGCAGAGCCTTAATTCCGGCCAATCCCGTCCAAGGGTTGCGCCCCGGCGCACAGGACGGGCCAACAAGCGCCGCTCATGGGCCATCGTTCGTAGATGCGTGCGCCCCGGCGCAAACTGGCAGCGATCCGCACCGACATGTGCGCCACAACGCACGAACTGGTGCCCGGGCCGTCCGGCTCGCTCAGTCCCCGCCGAGAAGACGCGACAGGAAGCCGCCCTTGGGCTTGGTGTCGAGGGCGTAGAAGGGCGCCGCCACGGCATCGTAGGCCCCGCGCATCGAGGGCGCGCGCAGGTCGGTGACGATGAGGTCGCGCCGCGAGCCGAGGTGCTCGGTGGCCAGCGCGTGCAGCCGGTTGCGCACCTCGTCGAAATCGGCCAGCACCGCGTCCGGAGTGAGCTCGACGCCCATGGTCCAGGCGCTGCCGGCACGCAGCAGCCAGGCGCGCGCGACCTGCGGCATCTCGGTCAGCGTGGTGCGCAGCGCGTCGGCGAAGACGGGCGGTACTTCGGCCGGCGGCTCGAGCGGCGGCAGCTCCCCATGGGGGCGGCGCGCGGCCATCGCCTCCGGCGAGGTCGGATCCAGGCCAGCGGCCAGGAAGGGCAGGACCCCGGCCGGCACCTCGACCTGGGCCGGACTGCCGGGGTCGATGATCACCCGCTCCCCGGAAGCCTCGGCGCGGCCGAACACCTCGCGCGGTGCCATGACCACGTGATCGCTGCCCGGCGGGCCGAACTCCTCGATCAGCTCGCGGCTGGTGTAGGCGGCGATGAACGCGCCCGTCTCGTCGGTACCGTGCCGGAAGGCCTCGTCCGGAAGGCGCTCCCCGTCGTACATGACGATGCCGGAGGAGGAGCGGATCGGCACCAGCAGGTCGGCCTCCAGCAGATCGCCCAAACGCGGCTCGCGCGCCGTTGCACGCTCGTCGGTCATGCCGTCACCGCCAGCTTCTCGGCGGCGGCATCGAGGCGCGCCAGGGTGGCGTCGCGGCCGAGCAGCTCCATCGAGCCGAACAGCGGCGGCGAGATGGCACGGCCGGTCACCGCAAGGCGGATCGGGCGGAAGAAGTCGCCCGCCTTCCAGCCCAGCGCTTCGGCCGCCCCGCGGCATCGCTCCTCGAGCACCTCGGCCGAGAAGTCGGCGTGGTCAAGGTCGGCGAGGACCGAGCGCGCGCGCGACAGCGCGGCAGCCGCGCCGGCGGCATCGGCCTTCTTGGGGATGAGCGCGGCGGCCTCGTAGTTGGCGGCCACCTCGGCATCGGTCTCGACGAGGAAGGCGACCAGCTCGCCCGCGTCCGACAGGCGAACGAGGCGCTCGCGGATCAGTGGCACCACCCGCAGCAGCGAGGCGTCGTCGAGCGCGTCCGGCACGAACGGGCGCAGGCGGTGGGCGAGCTGCTCATCGGCCAGGGCGCGGATGTAGAGGCCGTTGAGGTGGTCGAGGCGCTCGGCGTCGAACACCGCGCCGGCCTTGTGGACCTTCCCGACCTCGAACCGCGCCGCCAGCTCGTCCAGCGTGAACACCTCCTCCTCGGTTCCCGGCGACCAGCCGAGGAAGGCGAGGAAATTGACCATCGCCTCGGGCAGGTAGCCCTGCTCGCGATAGGCGGTGACCGACGTCTGCGACTTGCGCTTGCTCATCTTCGACCGATCCGCGTTGAGGATGAGCGGCACGTGCCCGAAGACCGGTTCGCGGTACCCCAGCGCGCGGATGAGGGCGATGTGCTTGGGCGTGTTCGACAGGTGATCCTCGCCACGGATGACGTGGCTGATCTCCATCGCCTCGTCGTCGACGACGACCACGAAGTGGTAGAGCGGCATGCCGTCGGCGCGGACGATGACGAAGTCGCCGAGCAGCGCGTTGTCGAACTCGACCTCACCGCGGATGAGGTCGGTGAAGCGGATCTTCTCCGGCGGAACGGCGAAGCGCACGGCGGCACGCCGGCCCTCGGCCTCGAACGCGGCGCGCTCCTCCTCGCCCAGCGAGCGGCAGCGGCCGTTGTAGCGCGGCGGCTCCTTCGCCGCATCCTGGGCGCGGCGCACCGCGTCGAGCTCCTCGGCCGTGCAGTAGCAGCGGTAGGCGGCGCCCGATGCCAGCAACCGGTCGGCCTCGCGAGCGTATCGGTCCATCCGCTGGCTCTGCCGGTACGGCCCGTACGTGCCGACGTCCTCGCCACCGGCCACCTGGGGTCCCTCGTCCCAGCTGATCCCGAGCCAGTGCAGGTTGTCGATGATGTCGCGCTCGTACTCGACCGTGCTGCGCGCGACGTCGGTGTCCTCGATGCGCAGCACGTACGTCCCGCCGACGTGGCGTGCGGCAAGGTAGTTGTAGAGGCTCGTGCGCGCGGTGCCGATGTGCAGCGGGCCGGTCGGACTTGGCGCCATCCGCACGCGGAAGCGTCGATCACTGGTCACCGACCGATGCTAACAGGCCCCGTCGCGGGCTAGGCACCACCTCGCAGCGTCCCTATGATCGGTCGATACCGGCAGTACGTTGGAGGCACCGAGCATGACCATCAACGGCGGCGATGATTTCAACCCGGACGAGCTGTACGAGCAGTTCCCACCCGGGGCTGCGGCGGGCTTTGGTCCCGAGCAGGGGTACAACCGCTTCGTGCGGCTCAACGATCCCGAGCTGTTCACCGAAGCCGCTCGCAACGATCCGGTGATCAGGGAATTCCTGGATGCGCCATTCAGCGTGACGTACGTCCAGTTCAAGAGCTCGCACCGCGAGGCGGAGTACTACATCCACAAGCCGCATCGTGTGATGGGCGGCGACGTGAGCGGCGTCGAAGGGGCAGTCGATGGCTTTTCGGCCGACGAACCGCACATCGGCAGCTATGTGATCAACCACGACCGCACGCTGGCGCGGGCGATCATGTACGCCATGGTCCTCAGCGATGGGACACAGACCGGCCAGATCGTCTACAAGCAGCACGGCTCGTAGGCCGTCCATCGGACCATGCGATGCCCGGCGTGCGACGCCGACAACACGGAGCTCGCACGCTTCTGCGGGAGCTGCGGCACCCGGCTGACTGCCGCGTGCCCGCATTGCGCGGCACCGGTGGCACTCGGGGCGCACTTCTGCACGACCTGTGGCGGCTCGCTGCCGCCGCCCCAGTCGCGATCGTCTGATACCGGCGCGGGCTCGGGATCCGAGCGTCGCCGGGTGAGCGTCCTGTTCGCCGACCTCGAGCAGTTCACGACGCTCGCCGAGTCGTTGGATCCGGAGGAGGTGCGATCCATCCAGTCCCGCTACTTCGAGGTTGCGCGTGCCGCGGTGGCGACGTACGGCGGGACGATCGAGAAGTTCATCGGAGATGCGGTGGTCGCCGTCTGGGGCGCTCCCGTCGCGCACGAGGACGATGCTGCGCGGGCCGTCCTCGCCGGGCTCGAGCTGCTTGCCGGCGTACCGCACGTTGGCGAGCTTCCGACCGGCTCGGGCCTTGCCGCCCGGGCGGCGGTGGCCACCGGGGAGGCGGCGGTGACGCTCGGGGCGCAGGGGCAGGGCATGGTCAGCGGTGACGTCATCAACACCGCTGCGCGCCTTCAGTCGTCGGCCCCGGCGGGAGGCGTCCTCATCGACGCGGCCACCCGCCAGGCGATCGCGGCGAGCCGCGCCGGGGTCGACACGGCCCCCATCGGCAGCCTGCGCCTGAAGGGCAAGGCGGCGGACGTCGAAGCCTTCCTCGCCACCCTCGGCGACGTCCCGGGGCGCGGTGGCGGGGCGGGACACGCCGGCCCGTTCGTCGGGCGCGACGGCGAGCTGCGCGACCTGGTCGGCCTGTTCGAGGCGGTCGCCCGCGAGCGCCGCAGCCGCACCGTCTCGATCGTGGGCATCGCCGGCATCGGGAAGAGCCGCCTCGCCTGGGAGCTCGAACGCGGCATCACCAGTGCGGAGCCCACCGTCGAGTGGCTCACCGGCCGGGCACCGGCCTACGGCGGTGGCGTCGCGTTCGCCGCGGTCGCCGAGATGGTCCGCCGCAGGTGCGGCATCCAGTACCGGGCAGAGGCCGAGGTCGGGCGGCGACTGCTGGCGGCCACCCTCGCCGACCTGGTTCGCGATGCAGACGAGCGTGCATGGATAGAACCGCGCCTCGCGACACTGCTCGATGCCGCCGACACGGCGGACTTCGAGCGCGAGGAGCTGTTCGCCGCCTGGCGACGCTTCTTCGAACGCACCGCCGACCATGCCACGACCGTGCTCGTGTTCGAGGACCTCCAGTGGGCCGATGCAGGGCTGCTCGATTTCATCGAACACCTCGGCACCTGGACGCGCGATCGCGCCATCCTGATCGTGACGATCGCCCGGCCGGAGCTGCTCGATGCGCGGCCCACCTGGGGCGCCGCGCAACGCGCGTTCACGTCGCTCCGCCTCGACCGGCTCCGCGATGCCGCCATGCGCGAGCTCCTTGGTGGCCGGGCACCCCAGCTGCCGTCCGGGGTGCTGCGCCGCATCCTCGAGCGTGCCGGCGGCGTGCCGCTGTACGCGGTGGAGGTCGTCCGGATGCTCATCGACCGCGGCCACCTCCGTCCGGCCGGGCAGGGGTACCGCGTGGAGGGCGCACTGGGGGGATCCGACATCCCGGACTCGCTGCACGGCATTCTCGCCGCGCGGATCGACGCGCTGCCGCCGGACGAGCGCGCCCTGCTGATGGCGGCGTCCGTGCTCGGCCGGCGGTTCCATCGCGATGCGCTGGCGGCTGTCGCGGGCCTCGGACCGGCCGAGCTCAGCCAGCGCATCGCGGCCCTCGTCGAGCGTGAGCTGCTTGCCCGCGACGACGAGCTGCGGTCGCCAGCCCGCGGTGAGGTTGCCTTCGTCCAGGACCTGGTGCGCGAGCTCGCGTACCGGACGCTGTCGCGCGCTGAGCGGTTCACGATGCACCTCGCCGCCGCGCGCCACCTGGAGTCGCTCGAGGCCGAGGAGGTGCGCGAGGCGAGCGCCGGTCACCTGGCCGCCGCCTACGCGGCGTCACCCGGCCACGCCGATGCGGCCAGCATCGGCGAGCGCGGGCGCGCGCTGCTTCGCGAATCGGCGCGGCGCGCGACGAGCCTTCATGCGCCGTGGCGCGCGCTGGACCACCTCGAGCAGGCGCTGGGCATGGATCCATCGGATGCCGAACGCAGGCAGCTGCTCGAGGATGCGGCCACGGCGGCGCGCATGGCCGGCCGGCTCGACGCCGCCGAGCGCTACCTCCGCGACCTGATCTCGATCCCGCTCGATGACCAGCCATCGGCGGCGACGCGCCTCCGTGCCCAGCTGGCGAGCGTCCTGCTCATGCAGCACCGCAATGCCGCCGCGCTGGACGAGCTGGAAGCAGCTGTCGCCGCCGCGACGGACGGGGACGCCGCAGAGCCGGCGATGGCCGAGCTGGTCGGCCAGCTCGGGCGCGCCAGGCTGCTGATCGGCGACAACGAGCAGGCGGTGCGCTGGGCTGATCGGGCGCTGGAGCTGGCACGCGCGCACGCCCTCCCGGCCATTGCGCTCGACGCCCTGGTGACCCGTGGCACCGGCCGCGTCCGCATCGGGGCCGAGGAAGAGGGGCGGCGCGATCTCTCCGCCGCCGTGGACGAGGCGCGGGATCGCGGCCTGCTGACGACCGAGCTGCGCGCTCGCAACAACCTCGCTTCGCTGGCCTCGACCGACGATCCGCACCTCACGCTCCGCATCGCACGACAGGGCGTCGAGGTGGCAGCCGAGATGGGCATCATCGACTGGGCGGTCCAGATGGCCGATCTCGGCTGCCTGGCGGCGATTCACACCGGCGACTGGGCGTGGGCAGCCGACGTCGTCTCCCGTTTCGAGGACCAGCCCATCCCGGCCGCCTCCCGGATCGACCTGGCGGCGAGCATGAGCACCATCCGCGTCCTGCGCGGCGACCCCCAGCCGTTGGCGCCACTCGAGGCGCTCGAACCGATCGATCCTGCCACCGACCCCCAGGACCTCGCCAGCGTCGACCAGGCGCGCGCGTGGGAGGCGCTGCTGTCAGGGAACACCGCGAGCGCGCGCGAGCGCGCCGAGCGTGCGGCCGATGCCGCCCTCGGTGCCGAGCAGCACCATGCCGCAGTGCTCGCCGCGCGCGCCACCCTGTGGGCCGGCGACGCGGTCGGGCTGGACGCCGCCATTCGCCGCCTCGAGGCGATCCCGGTCAGCGGACGCGTCGCCGACGCGTCGCGGGCGACCCTCGCCGCCGGAGCGCTCGGCCTTGCCGGCGTGCCAGCGGCTGCCGAGGCCTATGCCGCGGCCACAGCGCGGTGGCGCGAGCTCGACCTCCCGATCCATCTCGCGCTGTGTCTCGTGGAGGCCTCGACGTTCGAGGGCGACGATGGTGATGCGGAAGCCGATGCGGTGCTCGCCCGCATCGGCGCCACCGGCCTGGCCCGGGCGCTCCACGTGGTGCGAGCGACAACGCCACCGCGCCCAGCGCCGTCCCGATAGGCGGTCTCGCGTCTGTGTTCCTGACCGGCACCCTCCTCAACGTGATCGCGGTCCTGGCCGGCACCACGCTCGGCGTGCTCGCCGGCTCGCGGGTGCCGCCCCGCATCGGCGAGACGCTCACCACCGGGCTCGGCCTGTTCACCGCCCTGCTGGGCGTGAGCATGGGTCTTCGCACCTTCACCGATCCGATCGTGCAGCCCGGAGACGAGCTGGCGATCCTCGGCGGTCTGCTGGCGGGGGCCGCCATCGGCGAGCTGCTGCGGCTCCACGACGGGCTGGAGGCGATCGGGGCCTGGTTCCAGCGGCGCCTGGCCGACGAGGGGTCGCCGTCGCGGGTGGCGGAGGCGTTCGTGACCGCAAGCCTCGTCTTCTGCGTCGGTCCGCTGACGATCCTCGGCTCGCTCGACAACGGGCTGCGCGGCGATTTCACGCTGCTGGCCGTCAAGTCGCTCCTCGACGGCGTGGCCAGCATCGCCTTCGCCGCGGCGCTCGGGGCCGGTGTCTACCTGTCGGCGATCACGATCCTGGTCGTGCAGGGCACCATTGCCGGCGGAGCGTTCCTGCTGCGGGACGCCATGGACGAGCGCACGATCCTGGGCATCACCGCGGTCGGCGGCCTGATCCTGCTCGGTGTCGCACTGCGCCTGCTCGACATCAAGGCGGTGCGAGTGGCGAGCTTCCTGCCGGCGCTCATCCTGGCGCCGCTCTTCCTGCGCGTCGCCGACCTGGTGCGCGGCCTGCTCTAGGCGCGGGCCAGCCGGAACGCCGGGCGCACTTCCCCGGTCGGATCGCCGCGCGGATCGACGATCGCCGGATGCAGGTACGGCTCGAGGTTGGCCGGGAGCCCGGACTCGAACAGGCCCACCTGGCGCAGCAACTCGATCGAGACCGCGTCGCCGGCGCGATGGGCCGCGTTGCCGTCCTCGACGGTGGCGGCGATCCCGACCGGCCCGTCGCCGAACGGTGCGTCCTCCGGCAGCGCCCCGGGCGGGAGGCCCATCGCCAGCACGCCTTCCGCACCGCCCTTGCTGACGATCTTGCCCGGGAGGGCGCCCATGAGCGCGGTGTCGATGCGGCGCCGCTCGCCGGCCACCAGTTCGGGGTGCGCCATCATCGCGTCGCGGATGCGACGCAGCGCCTCGCCGAGCGTGCGATCCGCCACCGCCGAGGGATCCGCGAGACGGGCAAAGGCGATCGCCAGGCCGCGCAGCGGCATGCCGAAGGTGACGACGCCGCAGCCATCGGTCGCGGTCGCGATCTCCTCGATCGGTACGTCGGAGAGCGCAGAGACCGTCTCGAGCGCCAGGCGCTGGACCGGGTGGTCGGGATGCCAGTAGGTCTCGATCGGCCATCCGGAAGCCTTGGCGAACAGCACCATCCCGGCGTGCTTGCCCGAGCAGTTGCCGCGCAGGGCCGAGGGCTGCTCGCCGTCGCGGACCATGCGGCGCGCGGTCTCGACGTCGTACGGTGGGTGGACCTGGTTCTGGAGCACGGCGGCGCTCAGGCCGCCACGGCGCAGGATCTCCTGCACGGTCCGCACGTGGCGGTCCTCGCCGGAGTGGCTGGCGGCCATGATCGCCAACGCCTCCGGACCCAGGTCGTAGTCGTCGAACCGACCCGACGCCACGAACGGCGCCAGCTGGAACGGCTTGGCCGACGAGCGCAGGAAGATGAACTGGTCCGGGTCGCCGGCCGCGGCCACGACCGAACCGTCGGGCGAGACGACGAGCGCCGAGCCACGATGTCGCGACTCGACGCGCCCCCCGCGCAGGACCTCGACCAGCACCGGCGGCGACGCCACCCGCGAGGCGCGAGTCACGCGAGCACGCGAGCTGGCCGTCGGGTGGTCAGGCGAGGCCGATCAGCTGCCCTCGCCGGACGCCGAACCCGAGCGCTCGCCCGCCGGGGCGGCCTCACGGTCCTGCTTGCTGAAGATGCTGCCGCCCTGGGCGGACGGGTTGCCGCCACCACCCTGGCCGCGCGAGTTCCCCGAGCCGCCGCCCGACCCGCCACTCCCCGACGAGCCGGAGGCGCCCTGCGCGGGTGCCGCCGGACGTGCGCCGGGCTCGCGCGTCATCGTGACGCCACCCTCCCAGTGCGCACCTTCCTTGATGACCAGGACCTGGGTCTTGATGTTGCCCTTGACCCGTCCCGTGGAGCCGATCTCGAACCGGCCGCCGCAGTCGACGTCCCCCTCGTAGTCGCCGTTGATCACGACGTTGTGGGCCTTGATGGCGCTGCGGACCCTGGCCTGCGGGCTGATGATCAACGTGCCCTGGCACTCGATCTCACCCTGGGCCTCCCCTTCGATCCGCAGGTCCCGGTCACTCACGTACTTGCCGTTGAACCGGGCATGGGGATCGATCACGCTCTCGTTGCCGGCATCGCGGCGGAACGAGGGCTCGTTCGGTGTCGGCGTCACATCGACCTCGCTGCTGAGGGATTCTGGATACAGGTTGCCCACGACATCCTCGCGCGAGAGTGTGTCGGGGCGCTGCTGATCACGCTTCGATCCGAAGACCATGCTTAGGCATCCTCCTTTGGGCGACGAAAGCGGGAGCGCGCACCGCACACGGCGCGACGGGTTCGTGCAAGGACCAGTAGCCTAGCAGCAAGGAACGGGCCGGAGGAAGTGGTGCGCGAAGGAACCGCCGCGTGGCGCGGCCTGTTGGCGGTGTACTTCGTGGTCTCGCTGATCGAATCGTTCGGCGTCAGCCAGATCTTCGCCCTGCTTCCCGCCCGCCTGCTGGAGCTCGGCGTGACCGGCGACGCGCGGCTCACCTTCATCGGCATCTTCAGCTCGCTGATCTTCGTGGTCGGGGCGCCGCTCGTCCCGCTGTGGGGCGTCTGGGCCGACAAGTACAGCCGCACCGCGGTGATCGTGCGCAGCGCCATCGTCGAGGCGGTGGTGTTCGCCGGCGTCGCCCTCTCGACCGAGCCGTGGCAGCTCGCTGTCACGCTCCTGCTGGTCGGGTTCCAGCTCGGCAACACCGGCGTCATGCTGGCCGCCATCCGCGACGTCGCGCCGCGGGCGCGCATCGGCCTCGCGGTCGCCATCTTCGGCGCCTCCGGACCGATCGGCTTCGCCCTCGGGCCGGCCACCGCCGGCCTCCTCATCGACGGGTTCGGCTGGTCGATGCCGGCCGTCTTCTGGGCCTCGGCGGGGCTGTCGGTGGCGGCCGCGCTCCTGGTCTGGCTCGGCACCCGCGAGGTACGCCCCGAGGTCATCCCGGTCGGTCCCACCGTGCGCCTGGCGTTCGGGGCGCTGCGCGGCGTCCTGACCGATGCCACCGTGCGCCGCATCTTCGCCATCTACGCGGTCGCCTTCCTGGCCACCCAGATGAGCCGTCCCTACCTGCCGGTGCTGGTTGGGGGGCTGGTGGGCGTCGGACCCGGCCTCG
>JAICQM010000116.1 GCA_025937875.1 Chloroflexota bacterium | reverse complement strand
GCGTCACGCTGGTGGCGGTTCCTGGGCCGTCCCGCGACGCATCGGTTCGTCCTCGTGGCCGGACTGGCCGGCGCCGGCATCCTGTCCGTCGTCGGGTCGCTCGCCATCTATGGCGGCTGGGTCGACGACCGGCGCATCGACACCGCCGCCGGGAGCTTCTTCGTCGACGCCGGCGACACGGCATCGGTCGTCATGTCCGACGATCCCTCGGCGCTGTGGCACGCCAGCGGCAACCCCGGCGTCCCCCTGCCATTCGACCCCTACCCGGTCGTCGAGCAGGTCATTCGTGCCTATGACGTGGAGTGGGTGGTGCTGTCGCGGCGGGGCGGCGCGGAGGCCGATCCGCTGGGGCTGTGGGAGGGCGCCGAGGCAATCGACGCCGCCGGCAACCGTGCCTCGTTCCTCGCCGCGGACCTCGCCTTCGAGGCGCCCGGCGTGCGCATCTACCGCGTGGCGGGAACGGGCGACTAGTACTTCCGGCAGCCAAGGTACTGTTGACCGCACGCACAGCGCGCCGACAGCATGGCCGACGCGTCCGGTACTGGTCCGGACCCCGTACCAACCGCTGGAGTCACTCCCCAGACCGTGTCCAACCCGAAGACCGATTCGAGCACCGACGCCTTCGATCGCATCTACAGCGAGGCCCGCGAGAGCCTGCGCCGCGAGGTGCTGCGCACGCGGGAGAAGGCCGATCGGTTCCGCGAGCAGTACCGCCGCCGGCTGGAGGACTGGATGTCGCTCCGCGCCCGGCTCGATCAGCGCGCAGGCGGCAGTGTGAACGTCGGCTCCCACGAGTCGCTGCGCGCCGAGCACGATCGACTGGGCCGGGAGCTGGTCACCTGCCAGTCGCGGCTCAAGCGCCTCGACACCACCGCCCGCGGCCTCGAGCTGCTGGCCGCGTATCTCGACAGCCCCGACCCGGCCGCCCCCGAGCCGACGCTGGCCGAGGCCGACACCTCGCCGGCGGCGCAGACGCTGCGCATCATCGCCGCCCAGGAGGGCGAGCGGCAGCGGCTGGCCGAGAACGTCCACGACGGCCCGGCGCAGGTCCTCACCAACGCCATCTTCCAGGTCGAGTACCTCGACCGCGTCCTCGAGAGCGAGCCGGCGACGGCCCGCGCCGAGCTGACGTTCCTGCGCGACATGCTGCGCGACGGGCTCGACGAGGTGCGGGGCTTCATCGCCACGCTGCGCCCGCCATCGGTCGACCTTGGCCTGGCCCAGGCGATCGAGAACGTCGCCACCGACTACGAGAACCGGACCGGCATCGCGGTGAAGGTCGCCGTGGCCGGCATCGACGCCCGCCTGACCCCCGACGCCAAGACATCGGTCCTGCGCGTCATCCAGGAGGCGCTCCAGAACGTGCGCAAGCACGCGGCCGCCACCGAGGTCTCCATCGGCCTCGACCACGACCATCTCACCATCATCGACAACGGCCGCGGCTTCGATGTCATGCGGCTGGCCAGCGGACAGACCCGCAACTTCGGGCTCCAGTTCATGCGCGAGCGCGCCGAGCTGATGGGCTCATCACTGCAGATCGAATCCCGGCAGGGCGAGGGGACCAGGATCCTCATGCTCCTGCCGGGCGGCGGTCGATCCACCCAGGAGGAGTCATGACGGATACAGAGCAGGAGCGACGTCGCGGAGGCGATCGTCGCAGCGCCCAGGGGTCGAAGACGCGGGTCGTGATCGTGGACGGTCACACCCTCTTCCGGCGCGGCGTGCGCAACATCCTCGAGCTGGAGGGAGACATCGAGGTCGTCGGCGAGGCCGGCACCGGTCGCGAGGCGATCGAGGTGGTCGAGGAGCTCACCCCCGACGTGGTGCTGATGGATCTCGGCCTGCCGGCTCCCAACGGCATCGAGACCACCCAGCGCCTGAAGCGGGAGCTGCCGCACACCGGGGTCATCGTCCTGGCCAACAACGACGACGAGGACCAGCTCTTCGACGCCATCAAGGCCGGCGCCGCGGCGTACGTGTTGAAGGACATCGACCCGACCGACCTGATCGGGATCATCCGGCGCGTCCGCTCCGGCGAGTACCTCATCAACGACAAGGTGTTCGCCAAGCCGGCGGTCGCCTCGCGCGTGCTGAAGGAGTTCCGCGAGCTGGCCGTCTACGGCAACGACGCGCAGCCGATCTTCGCACCTCTCTCTCCGCGGGAAGTGGAGATCCTCGACAACATCGCGCAGGGCATGACGAACAAGCAGGTGGCCTACGCCCTCTCGATCAGCGAGCAGACGGTGAAGAACCACATGTCCTCGATCCTGCGCAAGCTGTCGGTCAACGACCGCACCCAGGCCGTGGTGTACGCCATGCGCCAGGGCTGGATCAAGATCCCGGAGGATTGATCCTCCGGGCCGATGTCTCCGGCCGCTGGTACGGGGCGCATCGGTACGGGAGTTCCATTTCGTGCTCGCCGGCACGCTCGTAGCCTGCAGGCACGTCGATCACGGGTATCCGTGAACGACCTTCATCCGCGGGGACCGGCTCCATGGGGAATCGGACCCCGGGTCTCCTCCCTCCGGTTTGGGAGCCGCGCAGCAGCAGGCGCGGCTCCCTTTCTTTATGCCCCGCGGTGGCGATCGGCACGCACCGCGCTCCCCGCGCTCGATGCGCGGGATGGAGAAGAGCGCCACGGGGTTGGGGGCGGGTGGCCCTCGGGTGCTCCCTGGCGCCAACTCGTGTCATGCCTTCAGGTGGCCCCTTCGTTTGGCCGATACCTCCGCCCCATCGAACAAGCCGCCATCGGGCGGCCGCGATGCGCGTTTGTTGCACGACACGGAGCTATCGGCCATCGGGGCGGCATGTAGGCCTACGCCCACGCTCAGCCCAGGCGCGGATTGGCCTTCGGATGGGCCCTTCGTTGGCCGATACCTCCGCCCCATCGAACAAGCGGCGATCAAGCCGGTGAGCCAGCGGCGGCTCGGCGCCGCTGTGCGCGGGGGGCGCACGTAACTACGAGGCAAGGGCCGAATCGGCCGTCCTGGTGGTCAGGCCGTGCGCCGGGGCGCACAGGGTGGGGCTCGAACGGTTCGAAACCAGCCCTGCTTCGTAGTTAGATCCGCTGGGGCGCACGCCGGCCGGGCGAATCACCAACACGTGCGCCGGGGCGCACAGCGTGGGTCGGGATCGGCCCGACTCAGGGCCCAGCGTCGTAGATGCATGCCCAGGGGCGCACGTGGCGGCTCGGCCAGCGGTCAAACCCTATTGACAATGGGCACCGGGTTGACGCAAGGTACGCCCCTGCGAATCGGAGATAGGACCAACGGGCCATTTCACGGTTCGTTACGGACGCATACGCTGCCGCTCGCAAATCTTCTCGGAAAGGAGGTCCCCACACATATGCTTCCTGCAATCCAGATGTACATCAGCAATCTTCTCGCCAAGTTCCGGAACGAGGAGGAGGAGGGGCAGACGCTCGTTGAGTACGGTCTGCTGCTCGCCCTCATTGCGATCATCGTGATCGTCGCCCTGATCTTCCTGGGCCCGATCGTGAGCCGCATTTTCCAGAACGTCGGCACGAGCCTGCAGACGTAGGTTCTTCCCTTCCGTATCGAGCCCCCCGTGGCACTCGTGCCGCGGGGGGTTCTTCTTGTCCGTCGCGGGGATGCCACGGCCCCATCGGTCTAGTACTCACGGGTAGCCCACAAGTCCAGTCGTCCCGCGCTGGACGCAGGTCCTAGACTGTTGACCGCAGTCACAACCGGCTGCTATTCAGACCTCATCCAGGTTCTCTGTTCCGAGCTGCAAGGGGAACGATTTCGTGAAGCGATCAAATCGCCTGGTGATCCTCGTCGGCGTGTTGCTGGCCGTGCTGGCCTTCGTCGGCATCGTCGTGGTCCTCAACCAGGCGGGCACCGGCCCCGGCACTGCCGATGAGCCGCTGACGGTCACCGTCCTGGTGGCGTCGGAGGACATCGCCATCGGCGACCCGATCACCCCCGACCTCGTCGAGCCCAAGGAGGTCGACCCGGCCGCGGTCGTGGGCACCCGGCTGGCTGACGTATCGCAGGTCGGCGGACGCCCGTCGCTGTTCAACGTCCCCGCCGGCTCGCAGGTGAGCCAGGAGACGATCGGGCTCGGGCCGGGCATCATCGACATCGCCGGCCAGCTCCAGGCGGGTGAGCGTGCCGTCGGCTTCCAGGTCGACCGCGTCACCGGCCTCGACTTCCTCGTGAAGCCGGGCGACCGGATCGACGTCGTCCTCTCGCAGCGCATCAACGTCCTGCAGCCGACCGTGGATGCCGCCGCTGATCCCGACGCGCCGCCGCGCTTCGAGACGATCCCCGGCCTCGAGGCCGCGCCAACCGTCAAGACCGTCCTCCAGAACCGTCGCGTCCTGTACGTCAGCGCCCAGCGCCTCGCGCCACAGGCGCCGATCGAGGGCGAGGAGACGCCCGCCCAGCCGCAGGCGCCGATCGAGAACGTGATCATCATCTTCGCCGGCACCGACCAGGACGCCGAGGTCCTCAAGTTCGTCCAGAACGACCTGTCGATCATCGGTGACCTGACCGCCGTCGTGCGCAGCGCCGAGGACGACGAGGCACCGCCGGTCGAGACGACCGGTATCACCCTCGACATCCTGGTGGAGCAGTTCGGCGTGCCGATCCCCAACATCGTCGAGCAGCTGCAGGAGGGTGAGGCGCCCTAGGCGCCCACCCCATCGGCCCTGAGGAAGATGACGTGATCAAGGTCCTGATCGTCGACGACATTCCGGAGACCCGGAATCACCTGACGAAGCTGCTCAGCGTGGACAGCGAGATCGACGTGGCCGGCACCGCCGGCTCCGGCGAGGAAGCCATCCGCGTCGCCATGGAGCTGCGACCCGACGTCATCGTCATGGACATCAACATGCCCGGGATGGACGGGGTGGCCGCCGCCGAGATCGTCTCGCAGCGGCTGCCCACCAGCCCGATCATCATGATGAGCGTCCACGGCGAGGCCGAGCAGCTGCGCCGCGCCATCGCCGCCGGGGCACGCGAGTTCCTGGTCAAGCCGTTCAGTGCCGACGAGTTCAGCACCACCATCAAGCGCGTCTACGAGCGCGAGCTCGGCCGCCGCGAGCAGCTGCAGGCGATCACGCCCGCCCCCAGCGGCCCGCAGGAGCCCGGATCAGCCGAGGAGGACCACCAGGTGGTGGCCGTCTTCAGCCCGAAGGGTGGAGCCGGCCGGACGACCATTGCCGCCAACCTGGCGCTGGCTCTCATGTCGGAGACCGGCGGTCGGGTCTGCCTCGTCGACGCCAACCTCCAGTTCGGCGACGTCGGTGTCCTCCTCAACCTGAACCCCAAGAACCGCTCCATCCTCGACGCGATCGAGGGCGGGGAGCCGGACGCCGACCTGCTCGAGTCGGTCGTGGTCGACCACTCGACCGGGATCCGGGTGTTGCTCGCGCCCCCCTCGCCGGAGGGCGCCGACCTGGTCACCCCGACCTACCTTCGCA
Organism: Chloroflexota bacterium; assembly: GCA_025937875.1. Classification (GTDB taxonomy): domain Bacteria; phylum Chloroflexota; class Limnocylindria; order QHBO01; family QHBO01; genus JAICQM01. The sequence continues at coordinate 940 of JAICQM010000116.1, read as the reverse complement.
AGATCATCGACCTGTTGCGCGTCACGCACGACTGGGTCGTCGTCGACCTGCCGCCGGCGCTCACCGATCACACGCTCGGGATCATGGACGCCGCCGACCAGATCGTCGTGCTGTCCGCGCTCGAGATCACGACGATCAAGAACGTCCGCCTCTTCCTGGAGGTGGCCGATCAGCTCGAGTACGACCGGAGCAAGCTCCGCCTCGTCATCAACCGCTCCGACACCGCCCAGGGCATCCGCATCTCCGACGTCGAGGCCTCCATCCGCCGCCCCGTCGACGGCACGGTCGTCTCCGACGGCCGGCTCGCGGTCCTGGCGGTGAATCGTGGAGTACCGTTCGTCGTATCTCATCCAGAAGCCGCGCTCTCGCGCGACATCACCAGGCTCGCCCGCACCCTCGCCGGTGAGCCCTCCACATCCGCCAGTACCGAGAAGCCCAAGAAGGGCCTCTTCGCCCGCCGCTAAGGGGAAGGACCGCTGCCATCATGTCGTTGCTGAAGAGGATCGAGCGGGCGCGACCCGCCGAAGGGACCACCGAGGCTCCCGCCACGCCCGGCGCTCCGGAGCCGGGGACCCCGGCGCCGCCCGAGACGCCGAAGGCGAACGTGCCTGCGCCGATTGCTCCCGCGTCGCCGACCGCTCCCACCGCGGGGCCGTCCGGCCGTCAGTTCCTGGGCGCCCTTCCCGCCCGCGAGTCCTTCCGCGAGGCCAAGTACCGCGTCCAGAACCGGCTCATCAACGAGCTCGATCCCAAGCTCGACCTGACCAACCAGGTCGAGGTGCGGCGCCAGATCGAGCAACTCTTCGGCAAGATCGCCGACGAGGAGGGCCTCGCCCTGACCCGCGCCGAGCGGGTGCGGATGCTGGAGCAGATCACCGACGAGATCCTGGGCCTGGGTCCGCTGGAGCCGCTGCTCCGCGACGAGACCGTGACCGAGGTC
>JAICQM010000029.1 GCA_025937875.1 Chloroflexota bacterium | reverse complement strand
GTGGAGGTCTTGCCGGTGCCGCGCGGCCCCACGAACAGGTACGCGTGGGCGAGGCGGTCGGCCGCCACCGCGCGCCGCAGCGTGGTGACGATCGGCTCCTGGCCCAGGAGGTCGGTGAAGCGCTGGGAGCGGAAGCGCCGGTACAGCGCGCGGTGGGCCGGCTCGGCAGCGAGGGTGGGTTCGTCCGGGGTAACCATTCGTCTTCCTACCCTACACCGATGCGCCGGCGGGCAGCCCCCACCCGGGGGCGAGCCAATTGAGGGAAATGGTCGTGCACCCGATGTCGACCGACATCCTCCGCGCACGCGTCCGGCATCCGGCTCCAGCCAGGTAGCCCCACGGCACCCGACGGCAATCGCTTACCGCTGCTTCCTTCCGGACCTGACGGGGTTCACGGACCATCGCTGCGTGGGACCCGACTCTCAACGTCGGTCGCCGTTCGTGGGAGGCGGAGGTCATCGACCTCGACCGGGAATTCAGCCCCGCTGTAGCGGATTGCGGGTGCAGGGCACCGCTAGTTCCCCGCCTAGCACGACCGGCGGGGATCGTAGTCGGCGCACCGGCATCGGTCAAACGCGGGCCTGATCCAGGGGAGGCTGGCGGAGAGGGGGGGATTCGAACCCCCGACGGGTTGCCCCGAACCGCATTTCCAGTGCGGCGCCATAGGCCTCTAGGCGACCTCTCCGCGGCGAGCTGCGCGGCGGCGCTGCCGAGCGCGGCGCCAGGACGGTGAAGTGGCGGAGAGGGAGGGATTCGAACCCTCGGTGCTCATCGCACACCGCTTTTCGAGAGCGGCACCTTAAACCACTCGGACACCTCTCCGCGGGGGAGTCTACCAAACGATACCGATGGGGTCGCCCGGACGATCAGGCGGTCGGGACCTCGTCGGCGAGGCGTCGCGCCTCGGACTCGCGCACGCCGCTGATGACCGACAGCTGGTGCGGCAACGAGGGGTTGCGGGCCAGGTTGGCGACCGAACCGGCCGCGCCGCGAACGTCGTCGGGGACCGCGAACACGAGGGCCCGGACGCGCGACTCGAGGAGCGCCCCGACGCACATGGCGCACGGTTCGTGCGTGGTGAAGATGGTCACGTCGGCCAGGCGGCGGCCGAGCTTGCGGGCGGCGGCCTGGATCGTCAGCAGCACCGCGTGCGCGGTGGGGTCCTCGGTGAGCACCATCCGGTCGTGGTCGCGCGCGACCATGGCGTCGTCGAGGACGGCGACGGCCCCGACGGCGACCTCGCCCTCCTCTGCGCCTCGTCGGGCCTCGGCGATGGCCTCGGCCATGAAGAGCTCGTAGTTCATGGGTCCTCGCGCGGGCTCGCCACTGAAACCGTGGCGGCCGGTCCGGAGTCTAGCAGAGCACCGGTACGAATCCTGCAATAGACTCATCGCCGCGTTGGGACCCGCCCCGTTCGCGCGGCAGTAGGTCGAACCACCCGGGGGATCCTTGAGTACACACTTCATGACACGACGATCGCGACGGGGATCGGCGATCGGCATCGCGGCGCTGGGCGTCGCCTTCGCCCTGGCCCTGTGGGCCCCGATCCCCACCACCGGCAACGCCGAGCTGGCGCGCGTCCGCGACGAAGTCACGGAGCGCTTCCCCGGCTGGCGGATCACGCGCGCCAGCGCCTCGTGGGAGAACGCGTTCACCGTCGTCGCGTCCTGCGCCGGCCGTGAGATCGGCTTCCAGGTCGTGCCCGAGCACGGCCTGCCGGTCGGCGATGCGTGGGTCCAGCCCAACGACGAGTTCAGCCGCCAACGGCTTGCCGAGGTGTCGGACCACCATCGGTACCTGGTGTGGTTCCAGCACCCGCTGCGCGAGCGCCAGCTGAGCTGCCGGGCTGAGATGGCCCGCTCGATGCGCCACACCGGGCCAACGTTCCGCTGGAACGTCGACTAGCGACCCGATGGACACCGCCCGGGGCCGAAGCCTCAGCCGCCGGGCGCCGGCTCGAGCACGAACAGCGGAATGAGCCGCTTCGTCCGCCGCTGGTAGGTGCGGTACAGGGGAAACGCGTCGGCGACGAGCTCCCAGAGGCGCTCTCGCTCCGGGCCGTCGACTTCGATGGCGCGGACCGGATGCTCCTCGGAGCCGCGGCCCACCACCGCATGCGGCGCGGCACGGAGGTTGTGGGCCCACGCGGGATCGCGGGCGGCGCCGCCGAGCGATCCGACGACGACCAGCCGATCGGCGTCCTCGAAGGCGTACAGCGTCACCGTGCGCCGGCGGCCGCTGCGCCGACCGGTGGTCGTGAGCTTGATGGTGACCTTCATGCGTGGCGTGCCCGAGAGGACTCGAACCTCCGACCTTTAGGTCCGCAACCTAACGCTCTATCCACTGAGCTACGGGCACCCGTGTCGACCACGTGCGGATCGGTGTGGCGGAGAGGGAGGGATTCGAACCCTCGGAAGAGGTTTACCCCCTTCAACGGTTTAGCAAACCGCCGCACTAGGCCACTATGCGACCTCTCCTGGCCGGGGCCGATGATAGCATGGGGTCGTCGCCACGACGACCACCCACCCTGGGTCCGGCCGCCTCCCGCGCATGCCGTTCGCCAGACCGATTTCGACCTCCGAGAAAGACCCATCCCGTGCCTCGCCTACCCATCATCGGCCAACCCCTGGACGTTTCGCCCCTCGAGCTGGTGCTGCGCGCTGCCTTCGACGCCGCCGGCATCGAGGTCGAGATCGAACGCTGGGCGCGCAAGCCACACCAGCTGGCCGATGCGGTGGCCGGCCTGCGGGCCGAGGACGTGATGGGAGCGCTCATCGCCTCCCCGCACAAGGAGAAGACGGCGACCTTGCTCGATGCCCTGTCGGACGACGCGCGCGCGTCGGGCGCGGTCAACGTCGTGGTGCGGGACGGCGCGAAGCTGCGCGGCTACAACAGCGACCTCGACGGCATCCGCGCCGGCCTCGTCGCCATCCTCCCCCGGGTGCAGGGCAAGTGGCCGCGCAGCGCGATCGTCCTCGGTGCCGGTGGCGGCGCCCGGGCCGCGGTGGCGGTGCTCATCCAGTCCGGCATGCAGCGGGTGACCGTCTTCAACCGTCACCTGCACCGTGCGGAGGCGCTCGTCGCCCACCTGAATCGCAGCGCGCGGCACATGGAGCTGCGCGCGCGCCCGTGGCACGACGCCATCCTCGAGGCCGAGCTGGCGAAGGCGCCATTGCTGATCAACGCCAGCGGCGGCGGCGATCGGGACGGGACCCCGGTCCCGGCCGAGCTGCTCCCGCCGGAGATGTGGGTGCTTGACCTTGCGCTGCATGGCGGCTCGACGCCGCTCATGGAGGCCGCGAAATCGCGTGGCGCCACGGTCGCCAACGGCCAGGCAGCGTTTGTCGCCGGCGCGGCCGAGGCGTTTCGCCGGCTCACCGGCAAGGCCGGCCCGGTCGACGTCCTGCGCCAGGCGCTCGCCACCGAGCTCGGCCTTGCGGCCGCCGACGTGGCCGTCGTCGGCGACTGACCGCCGCTCCCCCATCGGCCGATGTTCTACACGCACGGCTGGGTCCACGTCATTGCCGGCTGCATGTTCTGCGGCAAGACCGATGAGATGCTGCGCCTGCTGCGCCGGTTCTCCATCGCCGGCCGCAGCGTCATCCTGGTCAAGCCCCGGCTGGACACGCGAACCGATCGCGTCACGGTCGTCTCGCGTTCGGGGGCGCAGCACCACGCCGTGACGGTCGACGACTCGTTGCAGATCGAGACGGAGGCCGCTGACGCAGACATCGTGGCCATCGAGGAGGGGCAGTTCTTCGACGACCGCCTCCCCGACGCCGTCGAGCGCCTGGCCGATGGCGGCAAGCAGGTCGTGGTGACCGGCCTCGACCGCGACTTTCGCGGGGTCCCCTTCGGGACGATGCCACGCCTCATGGCGCTGGCCGACCAGGTCACCAAGCTGACCGCGATCTGCATGGTCTGCGGCGAACCGGCGACCCGGACACAGCGCCTCATCGACGGGGAGCCGGCGCCGGCTGACTCGCCGCTGATCGTCATCGGCGGGATGGGCGACGAAACCTACGAGGCGCGCTGCCGGCTCCATCACGAGGTGCCGGGGCTGGGCTGACGAGATGGCACGCGACGTGCCTATGGGTCCGTGACAACGCCACCGCCATACCAGCCAGGAGGGCACGGATCCCCAATGGACGCACTACAGCTGCTCAAGCGCGATCACGACAAGGTCAAGAAGCTCCTCACCGAGGGGGAGGCGACGACGGAACGCGCGGAGAAGACGCGCACCGAGCTCCTCGCCACCATCAAGCAGGAGCTTACGGTGCACGAGGACATCGAGGAGACGATCTTCTACCCGGCCCTCAAGGAGCACCCGAAGGCCAAGGACATCGTCCTCGAGGCATACGAGGAGCACAACGTCGTCGACACCGTCATGGGTGAGCTCGAGGCGACCGACGTTGCCGACGAGCGATGGGCCGCGAAGTTCAAGGTCATGAAGGAGAACATCGAGCACCACATCGAGGAGGAAGAGGGCGAGATGTTCAAGCAGGCCCGGTCCGTCTTCGAGGCGGAGGAGCTCCGCGAACTCGGCGAGCGGATGGCGGCGCGCAAGGCCCAGCTCATGCCCGCCGCCACGGCGTGAGCCTGGCGGTGGCGACCCGGGGGACCGCGATCATGACTCCCTCGTCGGCCGGCGGCCGCGCCGAGGTCTGGGTTCGCACCTCGGACTCGGATGACTGGCACCTGGCCGTCGGGAAGGCACGGCTTGCCTTCTGCGGCCGCCTGGTCGAGAACCGAGGCCGTTGGGTCTGGCCACTGCATGATGAGGAGCCGGGGCCACCGCCAACCGACCAGTGCGTCGAGTGCGCCGATGACTACACCCGGGAGACGGGTCGCCTCACCCTGGCGTAGCGCAGCGGCGGCGCGATGGCGGAGGGGGAGGGATTCGAACCCCCGGTGGGTTGCCCCACTGCGGTTTTCAAGACCGCTGCCTTCAGCCACTCGGCCACCCCTCCGCCGGGGATGATAGCGACCCGGCGGGGGGCTAGGCGATGCGGTCGGCGCCGAAGTGCGGACGGAGGGCGGCGGGCAGGAGGATCGAGCCGTCGGGCTGGAGGTGGGTTTCGAGCAGGGCGGCGTAGGTGCGCGACAGGCCGAGCCCGGAGCCGTTGAGGGTGTGGATCAGCTCGGGCCGCGCGTCACGCGCTGGCCGGTAGCGCAGGTTCATCCGCCGGGCCTGGAAATCGGTGTAGTTGGAGCACGAGCTGACCTCGAGGTAGCGTCCGACGCCGGGCGCCCAGGCCTCGATGTCGTAGCCCTTGGCCTGGGCAAAGCCCACGTCGCCGGTGCAGCGCTCGACGGTGCGGTACGGCAAGTCGAGCGCCTCCAGCACCGCTTCGGCGTTCCGGGTCAGGGCCTCCAGCTCGTCGTAGGACGTCTCGGGACGGACGAACTTGACCATCTCGACCTTGTCGAACTGGTGCACGCGGAGCAGGCCACGGGTGTCCTTTCCGGCGGCCCCGGCCTCGCGCCGGAAACAGGGCGTATAGGCGCAGTGGTAGCGCGGCAGGTCCTCGGGGCCGAGAATCTCGTCGCGGTACAGGTTGGTGACCGGCACCTCCGAGGTCGGGATGAGGTAGAGGTCGTCGCGCTCGGCGACATACATCTGTCCCTCCTTGTCCGGCAGCTGCCCGGTCCCCCGCGCCGAGGCGGCATTGACCAGCAGCGGCGACCAGATCTCGGTGTACCCGTGCCGTTCGGCCAGCTCGAGCGCCAGGCCGATGAGCGCGCGCTGGAGCCGCGCGCCGGCCCCGGTGAAGACGATGAAGCCCGAGCCGGCGATCTTGGCGCCACGCTCGAGATCGAACAGGCCGAGGCGCTGCGCGATCTCCCAGTGCGGCGGCGTGCCGTCGCCAGCCGGGCGTGGCTCGCCCCAGGTGCGCACGACTGGGTTGTCGGCGTCGCTGCGACCGTCGGGGACCGTCTCATGCGGCAGGTTAGGCACCAGGAGGAGATCGGCCTCGATCCCGGATTCGGTGGCGGTCAGCTCGGCGGTCAGCTCGTCGATGCGCGTCGACAGCTCGGCCATGCGCGCCTTGAGCTGCTCACCCTCGTCGCGGCGGCCGTCCCGCATCAGCGCCCCGAGCTCCTTGTTGCCGGCGTTGCGCTGTGCACGCAGCTCGTTGACCTCGAGCTCGATCCCTCGGCGACGGGCATCGCCGGCGACGATGCGGTCCACCGCCTCGACCGGCTCGGCTCCCCCGCCCTTGCGAGCAACGGCCCGCTTGACGGCATCGGGGTCGTCGCGGATGAGCTGCAGGCCGATCATGCGTCGAGCGTACCCGCCTCGGCGGCCTCACCGAGTCGACGGCTGACGAAGTCGCGCTCGAGGCTGGCCAGCAGCCACCCGGCGCGCGGCCCGGAGGCCTGGCCGAGGAAGGCGGCGTACAGCGCGGCGAAGGCACGGCCCGGCGCCAGCTCGCGGTCCCGCGCAGCGGTGAAGATCTCGTTCTGGAGCGACTCGCCCGTCCAGGCGACGTCGTCCGCGTCGAGGCGGGCCGCGAGGGCGGCGAGAAATTCGCGCTGGTCCGGGTCGAGGTCCGCGACCGCGGGTGGCAACGAGGCCTGCACGGCGACCCGTACCCGATCCGGTGCGTACGTCGCCAGCCACGCTCGAGCGGCAGCGACGCGCTCGTCGAGCAGCGCCCGCTCGCGTTCGGTGAGGGCGCTCCCCTTCTCGGCGGTCATGCGCTCGACGACGTCCACGCCGGGCACCTGGACGAGGAGCGCGAGGTGGCCGAATGGCGGGCGGTGCAGTGCCGCCTCCGCCGCCGGGTCGGCGGCGGGGTCGACCAGGGTGGCGGCGAAGACGTGCGCCGCGTCAGCCGGCAGCTCGCCGCGCACGTCGAGGCCGGCGGTCGCCGCCGCCAACCTGTCCGACTCGTCGAAGAGGCGCGGGATGGCATCGGTCCCGTCGGGGTCGAAGCTGATGGCCTGGTTGGGACGCGGGCGGAGGAAGAGGAGGCGCAGCTGCTCAGGCGGCACGACCTCGGCGATCTCCGTGGCCGCCGCCCCGGTCCCGCGCGAGGTGCTCATCTTGCGGCCACCGATGTTGAGGAATTCGTAGACCAGGTTGACCGGGGGCTCGCGGTCGAACACCTCGCGCGCCAGCGCCTCGGAGCGATCACGCGCCCCGCCCCGCGTCCCGAGGTCCTTGCCGTTGGGCTCGATGGTGACGCCGAATTCGGACCACTTCGCCGCCCAATCGACGTTGAAGGGCAGCTTGGCGTGACCGCCGAAAGGGCTGGTCTCGCCGGCGTGGCCGCAGCCGGTTGCCCACGTCACCAGGTCGCGCCGGCACTCGTAGGCGACCGTTCCGCGCTCGGGGTCCCAGGCAGTGACGATGGTCGTCCCGATCCGACCGCACGACTCGCAGATCACCGACAAGGGGTGCCACTCCGCGGGGTGGCGGACGTTGGCGACCCGCGCGTAGACCTCGCGCACCACGGCGGCGCGGTCGAGGGCGACGCGGATCCATCGGTCCATCTGACCCGACCGATACAGGTCGCTCATCCAGTACGTCACGTCGGGGCGGATGCCCAGGCGGTCGAACGTGTCGATGAAGCGCTGCGCGAAGTGGCGCGCGTACGACGCGTGGCCGTCGTCCGCCGGGTCGGGCACGTTGGCCAGCGGCACGCCCATGGAGCGCTCGACCGCGTCGGGGGTGAGGAGCGCCTGGGCATCCATCGGATCGAGGTCATCGACGCCGTACAGCAGCGTCGTGGGCAGGCCGCGCGCGCGCAGGGCGCGCGCGATGACGTCGAGGATGACCGGCCCGCGCAGCGAGCCGACGTGAACGGTCCCCGACGGCGTCTTGGAGTCGTTGACGACCTGCGGTCCCGTGACCGAGGCCGCCAGCTCATCGGCCCAGAACACGGCGCTCAGCTGGCGGACCGCATGCGCAGCCGCCTAGCCGATCGAGATGACGGTGTAGTCAGCCGACCCGGCGGGGGTCTGAACGGTGAACGTCTCGCCCTTCTTGCGACCCATCAACGCCTGGCCGACGGGCGACTCGTTGCTGATGCGGCCCTCGCGCGGCGACGCCTCGGCCGAACCGACGATGGTCAGCTTCTCCTCCCCATCGGTGCCCTTGATGACCACCTTGGAGCCGATGCCGACCTTGTCGCCGTTGTGGCCGGCGATGACCTGGGCGTTCTTCAGCTGGCCCTCGAGCGTCGCGATGCGGCCTTCCAGGAACGACTGCTCCTGCTTGGCATCCTCGTACTCGGCGTTCTCGCTGATGTCACCGTCCTGCTTGGCGTCGTGGATGCGCGCCGCGACGCGCGGCCGCTCCGACGTGATGAGGTGGTGCAGCTCGGCCTTGAGCTTCTCGAGGCCCTCGGCGGTGAGATAGACGGGCTTGGTGTTCATGGTGTGGGCTCGCTCCCCTCAGGGGCTGGTCGAGCGCCGTCGCCGCGTGTCGTGCACGGCGATGGCGCTGATCGGGGTTCGATAACAAAAAACGCTCCAGGCTGCCCGCTCGCGCGTGGCGTCCCTGAAGCTGGCCGTTCCCTCCCATTGGCCAGGTGTTCGGCCGGCGTCACCCGACGGTCATGACCGGCGCTGACGTCGCAGGATTGTAGGCGTGAAGGCCGATTTCGTCAAAGCCCCTACCGGACGAGGACGAGCACGACGATGAGCACCGCGAACACGATGCGGTAGACGCTGAAGACGGTCACCGAGCGGGTGCGCAGCCAGGACAGCAGGAAGCCGATGGCCAGCATGCCGCTGATGGCGGCGACCACGAAGCCGGCGCCGATGGCCGCCCACTCGGTGCCGGTGTGGGCCTCGGTGAGCAGCCGCCGTGAGCCGTACAGGCCCGCGCCGAGCGTGATCGGCGTGGCGAGCAGGAAGCTGAAGCGTGCCGCCGCCTCGCGGTCGAGCCCCACCGCGAGGCCGGCGGTGATGGTCGCCCCGGAGCGGCTGATGCCCGGCAGCAGGGCGAGAGCCTGGCTGAAGCCGATGACGAGGGCCGACCGGAGGCCGAGGTCGCCCAGCCCGCGGTCGCGGCTGCCGAGGCGGTCGGCGATCCACAGCACCACGGCACCGATGACCAGGAACGCGGCGATGGCCAGCCGTACCGCGTCGCTGTCGCCGTGGAAGACGCTGTCGATGAGGTCCTCGCCCAGGAAGCCGATGACGCCCGCCGGCACCGTTGCCGCGACCAGCAGCCACGCCAGGCGCCGGTCCGGGTCGGCCCCGATGCGGCGCTCCCTGACGCTCCCCACCAGCGCGCCGAGGTAGCGGATCCAGTCGCGGGCGAAGTACGCCAGCAGCGCGACCAGCGTGCCGAGGTGCAGGAAGACGTCGAACGCGAGGCTGCCGATCAGGCCCCCTCCATCCCAGCCCGCGATCCACGGGGCGAGCTCGAGATGCGCGCTCGAGCTCACCGGGATGAACTCGGTCAGGCCCTGCACGAGGCCGATGAGGGCGGCCTGGATGATGAGGTCCATCGGTCGGTATCGGTCCTCACATGCGCAACGCCGGCGCCCGGGAAGCCCGAACGCCGGCGTCGAGGGTAGCCGAGTCCTAGCGGATGAAGAGCGGGGCGAGCACCAGGGTGATCGTCGCCAGCAGCTTCACGAGGACGTGGAGGGACGGGCCGGCGGTGTCCTTGAACGGATCGCCGACGGTGTCGCCGACAACGGCCGCGGCGTGAGCATCGGTGCCCTTGCCGAGGACGTTGCCCTCGTCATCGGTCAGCTGACCGGACTCGATGTACTTCTTCGCGTTGTCCCACGCTCCGCCGCCGTTGTTGAGCACGGTGGCCAGCATGACGCCGGCGATGGTGCCGACCATCAGCAATCCGGCAACGGCCTCGTGGCCGAGCAGGAGGCCAACCGCGATGGGGGTGGCCACCGCCACCAGACCAGGGGCGACCATCTGGCGCAGGGCGGCGCGGGTCGTGATGTCGACCACGCGCGCATAGTCGGGGCGCTGGGTGTAGTCCATGATCCCCGGCATCTCGCGGAACTGGCGCCGCACCTCGACGATGATCGACTGCGCCGTCGTGCCCACCGCGCGGATCGCCAGCGAGCTGAAGAAGTACACCAGCATGGCGCCGATCAGGGCGGCGACGAAGACGCCGACGTCGGCGAGGTTGACCGCCTCGAGCAGCGTCCCGGCCGCGCGGGTCCCCGCCTCGATCTGGTTGCCGAGGATGAGGTTGACCTTGTCGATGTAGGCACTGAACAGGAGGAACGCTGCCAGCGACGCCGACGCGATGGCGTAGCCCTTGGTGAGCGCCTTGGTCGTGTTGCCCACCGCGTCGAGGCGGTCGGTGATCTCGCGCGTGTGCGCCTCGGAACGGCTGAACTCGGCCACGCCACCCGCGTTGTCGGTGATCGGGCCGAACGTGTCCATGGCCAGGATGTAGGCCGTGGTCATCAGCATGCCCATGGTGGCGACGGCGGTGCCGAAGATGCCGCCGACGTCGTGGCCCGCGGCGTTGGTAAGACCGGCCTGTGCGCCGAGCCAGTGCGAGGCGATCAGGGCGAGGCCGATGGTGATCGCAGTGACGGCGGTCGTCTCGAAGCCGACCGCGGTGCCGCTGATGATGTTGGTGGCGGGGCCGGTCTTCGAGGCTTCCGCGATCTCACGTACCGGGCGGAAGCTGCCGGCGGTGTAGTACTGGGTGATGTAGACGAACACCACGCTGGTGGCGAGGCCGACGAGCCCCGCGCCGAACATCCAGATCCACGCCGGCCAGCCGTTGGCGCCGACGTCGGTGCCGGTGTTCATCATCACGTTGGTGGCGATGAAGAGGCCGACGATCGAGAGGATGCTGGTGACCCAATAGCCGCGGTTGAGGATGTTCATCGGGTCCTCGTCCTCGCGGCCGCGAATGAAGAACATGGCGACGATGGTTGCCAGCAGGCCGAAGGCACGCACGACGAGCGGGAAGAAGATCCAGCCCTCGGGGTTCGGCCAGTCGGCCTCCTGTGCGATCAGGAACGCTGCAACGCCGAGGATCATGGCACCGATGTTCTCGGCCGCGGTCGACTCGAACAAGTCGGCGCCGCGACCCGCGCAGTCACCCACGTTGTCGCCGACGAGGTCGGCGATCACGCCCGCGTTGCGTGGATCATCCTCCGGAATGCCGGCCTCGACCTTGCCCACCAGGTCGGAACCCACGTCGGCGGCCTTGGTGTAGATACCGCCGCCGAGTTGGGCGAACAGCGCGACGAAGGACGCCCCGAAGCCGAAGCCAACGATGAGGAACGGCGCCTCGGCGATGGTGACGTCGCCGATGAACGTTTCGTACGACATGAAGATGCCCCACACGCCGAGCAGCGATAGGGCGACGACGAGGAAGCCTGAGACGGCGCCGCCGCGCATCGCGACCTGCACCGCCTCGACGAGGCTCGTGCGCGCCGCCGCAGCGGTGCGCACGTTGGAGCGCACGCTGATGAACATGCCGATGATCCCCGACGCCATGGAGCACGCCGCGCCGACGAGGAAGGCGATGGCGGTCATGATGCCGATGGGGGCGCCGGCCAGGTCGGGGACGTCGGCGACCTCGCGCGTCTCGACGAGCGCGATGACGACGCCGATGATGACCGCCCCGACCAGGGCGAGCAGGCCGATGGTCGTGTACTGGCGCTTCACGAACGCGTCCGCACCCTCACGGATCATGTCGCCGACGTCTTGCATCGCCTGCGTTCCCGGGTCGCGCGACAGGACGTCGCGGGCGAGGTAGAGAGCGAAGGCGACGGCCGCGAGCCCGGCCAACGGGACCACCCAGGTGATGAGATCCATGGATCCTCCGATGGGGCGCCCTGACATCGCAGCGTCGTTCGCGCGCGCGACGAGGGAGCCGGTAATGACACACGGAAACGCCGGCGGATCGACATGATCACGCGACCGCCAGCGAGGCCGCGCCATGGTAGCCGCGCGCGGTGCGGCGGGTCAACCGCGCGTCGCGATCCGGGTCGCTGTCAGCGGCTCCGGCTCAGGGCAGCCAGCGGGGCCGCGACCCGTCGGCGGTGAGGCGCTCCGCGCGCCCGGTGTCGAGATCGACCAGGAAGATCCCCAGCGGCACGCCGTCCTCGGTGGCTCGCGCCACGATCAGCGTGCCGCGCTCCGGCGTGAAGGCCACCCAGGTGGCGTGAAGCGTGCCATTCGCGCCGACCGCGGCGTGCGCTCCGCCGCCCGCGGTGCTGATCCATATCTGGCCGCCTGACCCGGCGCGGTCGAGCACGATCGAGGCCACGCGCCCGTTGCCATCGACCGCCAGTCGCGCCGCCCCGTCGGCGAACGAGGTCGCCTGCGCCCGTTGCGATCCGCGGAAGAGGCGAAGCACCTCCACGCCATTCGTGCCGGCGGGATCGAGCGGCTGGACCGGCAGGCCCGGCTCGTGGCGCGGACCATCGCCCTCGTCGATCGGCCCGTCGAGCCTCGTGCCGACGATGAGCACGCCCGACGAATCGGGCAGCCAGGTGAGGGGCCCGCTGGCAGCGACCGGCGCGGTCGTCAGCCGGTCGGCGGGCAGCTCGACCATCGCCACCCGGCCCGCGGTGTCGACATACGCGAGCGCGGCACCGTCCGGGGCGTAAGCAGGCTCGCGGAGAAGCGGCGTCGGCAATGGCGACGCCGCGCTGCTGGGGCTCGGGGTCGCGTCGCCGGTCAGTTCGTCGGGCGGCGTGAGGGCCGCAGCCTCACCGCCCGCCACGCCGCGCAGCCAGATGCCGAGCCCGGCGCCGGTCGTGGCGTCGGCGCGTCCGAAGGCGATCGTCCGTCCATCCGGGGCATATGCAGGGTCGAACTCGAGATGGGCCTCATCGGTCAACAGGCGGCGGTCGCGTCCGTCGACCAGCTGCTCGACGAGGGTGGCCCCGTCGCCGACGACGAGCGAGCGCCCGTCGGGGGCGACTGCGTAATCGGTCACCGGCGACAGCTCGGCGGTGACCTGGCGCTGGTTGGTGCCATCGGGATTCATCGCCCACACGTTGGTCACGCCGGACCGATCGGTGGCGAACACGACCTGGTTGGAGAGCGTCGCGCTGGGCGCGCCGGTGGTGAAGGTCCAGGCGATCGGCTCGGTGAGCTCGCCGCCGCCGGTGGAGCGCAGGCCGGGCGCAAGCGCCACCTCGTAGGTGGTGTTGACCGGCAACGGCCCGGATGGCGTGAAGCGGAGCAGCCGCTCGCCCGTCTCGGCCAGCCCCGCAGCCCCCGGAAGGGGCAGCACGTCGAGGGAGCCGGCGAGCTCGGGCGTGATGGCCAGCTGCTCCTCGTCGACCGATGCGGGGTCGAGCGGGCGGTCGAAGACGATCGCGATGGACGTGGTGACGGCGATGCCCTCGACGCCGTCGGCGGGCACGACGGTCACCACGTCGAGCCCCGCGCGGGCGGTCGTGAAGGCGAGCTCCAGGGCCTCGTCGAGCGCCGTACCGGCCAGGTCGGTGGCGGTGGTGTCGATCTCGAGGCGGTAGGTCGTATCGGGCTCCATCGGTCCATCCGGCATCACGGTCAGCGTCTCGCCGCTCCAGCGGAGGGTGACCGGCACCTGCGGCGTGAGACGCAGGGCCGACTCCACCGAGACCGTGTCCATCAGCGTCGAGAAGACGACCGTCACCGGCGCATCGAGGGCCACCGCGTCGTCGCCGTCGGCGGGCGTGGTCGATGCCACGGTCGGCGAGCCGACCGTGGTGAAGGCGAACGGATCTGTCGCCGCCGTCGTCGGATTGCCCGCCGTGTCGCGCACCCCGGCGTCGACGGCGACGGTGAACGCGGACTCGAGCGGCAGCGGGTCGGTCGGGGTGAAGGTCAGGGTCGTGCCGCTCCAGCTGAAGCTCCCGTCGAGCGGCGGGTCGATGCGAAACGCCTCCTGGGCGCTGGCGTGATCGACGGCTTCGGAGAAGGCGACCTCCACGCTGGTCGTGGTCAGTGCGACTGCCTCGTCCGCCGCGAGGTGCTGGGTCAGCTCGATCCGGACGACCGCCGGCGGTCGCGAGTCGACCGTGCTGGCAACGTAGAGGATGGCGGTGAGCAGCGCGCCGCCGACGAGGATCACGACCAGGAATCGGAGGAGGACGCTCCGCACGTTTCCGCCGGCTAGCGGTGGCGCAGTCGGGCAGGCAGGATCCCCAGCTCGTCGCGGTACTTGGCGACGGTTCGGCGGGCGATGGCGATCCCGGCCTCGGCCAGCTGATCGGCGATCTCCTGGTCGGACTGCGGATGACGTGGATCCTCGGCGTCGATGAGCTTGCGAATCTGGTCCTTGATGCCGAGCGAGGCGGTGAAGAAGTGGCTGAACGGCACCACCTCGCCGGACGGGATCATCACGTACTTCTCGGCGGTCGCACGGCTCACCGTCGATTCATGCATCCCGATCAGATCCCCCACCTCGGCGCGCGTCAGCGGCACCAGGTGCTGTACGCCATGCAACAGGTAGTCACGCTGCCGCTCGGCGAGGCACTCGGCGATGCGCTGGATGGTGGCGCGCCGACGGTTGATGTTGTCGATGAAGAACTTGGCCCGTCCCACGTAGTCACGGACGTGCTGCTTGTCCTGCTCGGTGGCCTCGCTGGAGCGCAGCTGGCTCGACAGCGACGAGTAGATCGGGGCGACGCGCAGGCTGAAGCGCCGCGACTCGACGACCTCCACCTCCAGCTCGCCGTCGATCCGGCGGATGAGGACGTCGGGGCGCACCAGCGTCCGCTGCCCATGCCCGCTCACCGCCGCGGTGAACGCGGCCGTCGGGTACGGGTGGAGGTTGGCCTTCACGAAGTCCCACGTGGCGATCACCGCGGCCTGGTCGGCACCCACGGCGTGCGCGACGTCGCGGAACCGGCGCTCGCCGAGCTCCGCGAGGTGCTCTCCCACGACCGCCTCGGCGATGTCTGGCACCGCGACCCCGCCCACCTCGCGCAGCCAGGCAATCTGCGCCAGCAGGCTTTCGACGATCGAACGTGAGCCGATGCCGATCGGCTCGAGGCCCTTCATCGCCTCCAGCACCTGCTGCACGTCCTCGATCGAGGCACCGGTGGCGGCCGCGATCTCCTCGTCCGACTCGGTCAGGAAGCCGCTCTCGTCGAGCGCCCCGATGACGTGGTCCGCGACGGGATGCAGCGCCCGCGGCAGGATTGCGTGCATGTTCCAGGTCAGGTGCTCCTCGAGCGTGAACTCGGCCTCGGCGCGCGCCATCGGGTCGAACTCGTCGCCCTCGTCGCGCTGTCGCGGTGCCGCGTCGGACGGCAGGTCGTCGATCCGCGCGCCGTCGTCAGCCGCTTCGGCGCTGGCCCGGTTCGGCATGCACTCGGTGCAGTAGTTGCCGGTCACCGGGGAGCCGCAGATCGGGCAGGCCGAGGTCTCGAGCTGCTCGAGGGCCGGGTTCTCGTCGAGCTCCTGGCTGATCGCCTCCTGCAGCTCGACCGAGCTCATCTGAAGGATGTAGTTCGCGGCGATCTGCTTGGGAGTGACCTTGACCTGCAGTGACGGAGACAGCTGTTGCTTGAGCTCGAGCGACATGGGACCTCGGGACGCGATACGTGCCATCGGGTGACGGCCGAACCGCGATTAT
Organism: Chloroflexota bacterium; assembly: GCA_025937875.1. GTDB lineage: Bacteria > Chloroflexota > Limnocylindria > QHBO01 > QHBO01 > JAICQM01. The sequence goes on along the minus strand of JAICQM010000029.1, from coordinate 3,045 downwards.
ACGGGCGAGCCCTCGATCACTCCCCGCCCACGCCCGGCGCGGCCGGTGCGTTGATACGTCGCACCACCGGCCCGTCGCCTCCGAAGGTGATCAGGTTGTACCCCGCAGGATCCTGGTTCAGGCGCCGGCGGTAGTCGGCCATCGGCCACCCCAGGAGGTCGGTCAGGACGATGCGATTGACGTGGTTGTGGGCCATGACGATCGCGGACCGGGATCGGTCGGCGGCGGTCCAGGCCGCCAGCTCGCGGACGATGGGCAACGCGCGGGCGGCGACGTCGGCCCCGCTCTCGCCGCCGGGGCACCGCGTCGCGAACGGATCGGCCAGCCACGCGGCACGGACCGCGGGATCCCGCGCCAGGCACTGCTCGGCGGTGAGCCCGTCCCACGCGCCGTAGTCGATCTCGAGCAGCCCCGCCTCCACCTCCACGGCGGCCGCCGGAACGCCGAGCGCCTCGGCGATCGGGGCCAGCGTGCTGCGGCAGCGGAGGGCGGGGCTGGTGACCAGCCGCACGCGGTCCTGGGGCAGCTCGGCCATCTCGGACGCAATGGCACGGGCCAGGGCGCCGGCCAGCCGCTCCCCCGCCGCCGACAGCGGCGCGTCGTTGCGGCCGCCCAGGTTCCGGCCGGAAGCGCTGGCATCGGTCGTGGCGTGGCGGGCGAGAAACAGCGAGCCCATGGCGGGCAGTCTACGGTCCGCCGCCACTTCCGATCCGGTGGGGCGGCTGCGCTATGCTGTGCCGCGCTGCCCCCCGTGCTGCCCCCATGGAGCCCCGATGACCTATACGCCCGCTGCGCCTGAGCGCGATGCGACAGAGGACGCCCCGACAGCCACCCGACGCGGGCTGGGTTGCGCGTTCGAGATCGTCGAGACGCTGGTCCTGACGCTGATCATCTACGTGGTCATCCACAATTTCATCGCGCAGCCGTTCGAGGTCCGCATGAGCTCGATGACCCCGACGATCGTGGAGCACGAGTACGTCCTGATCGACAAGATCAGCCCCCGCTTCGCCGACTACCAGCGGGGCGACATCATCGTCTTCCAGCCGCCGTCCGACTACCAGCAGGAAGGCGACATCCCGTTCATCAAGCGCGTCATCGGCCTGCCCGGCGACGTGGTCCGGCTCGTCAATGGCACGGTGTGGGTGACGCCCCCCGGTGGGTCCGCGACGCAGCTCGATGAGCCCTATGTGGCGCGTGCCGGCGGGGCGCCGGTGCCGACGACCTGCCAACCGGCCGATTGCACCGGCGAGTGGGAGGTGCCGGCCGGCCAGTTCTTCGTGATGGGCGACAACCGCGGCGCGAGCCAGGACTCGCGAGTATTCGGGCCGATCCAGCGCGACACGATCGTGGGACGTGCCTGGGTGCGCTACTTCCCGCTGGATCGCATCGGTTTCGTGGGGCGGCCCGACGGCGGGTACGAGGGACTGCCGGATCGTGCCGGCGAGACGGCGACGATCCCCGCCGGGCTGGCCGTCAGCCCGTAGGGCTCAGCCCCGCTCCGGCTCCTCGGCCACCACCCAGGCGTCGATCGCCCGCTCGTAGTCGACGAGGGCGTCGGCGCCGAACCACAGGTCGAGCTCGGTGACGGCCGTTTCCGGCGCGTCGGAGGCATGGATGAGATTGCGCAGGCCGCTGATGCCCAGGTCACCGCGAATCGTGCCCGGCTCGGCCTCGTTGGGCATCGTGCGACCCACCATTCGCCGCACGGTCGCGATCGCGTCGGGTCCCTCGAGCGCCACCGCCGCCACGGGGCCGGAGGTGATGAACCCGATCAGCCCGTCGTAGAAGTGCTTTCCGGCATGCACCGCGTAGTGACGCTCGGCCAGGTCGAGGTCGACCTCGAGCAGCCGCAGGCCGACCAGCTTGAGGCCCTTGCGTTCGAAGCGGGCGAGGATCTCCCCCACGAGACCCCGTTGCACGCCGTCGGGCTTGACGAGGACCAGGGTGCGCTCCATTTTGACCGGTGTCTCCTTCACGGGCTGGACCGATGGAGCGGCGCGATCCGGGCGCGCGTCACCGGTGCTGATGGCGGTGGGTCGGCCTCCCTAACCCCGGCCGGCGCGGTCGTAGGCCGCCGCGGCATCCGCGGCGCGCCCGGCGGCTCGGAGGAGGTCGCCGTAGAGTAGCAGACGCTCCGGCGGGGGCTCGGCGCCGAGCTCGGGCTCGAGCAGGTCGATGCCGGCGGTTGCGATCCGCGCGTCTAGGCGCAGGGCGAGCATGAGCTCGCGATCCGCGCGTCCCGCCTCCCCGCCGCGGTAGGCCTGGCGCGCCGCCTCGAGACGGGCGTGAGCCGAGGCCGTGCGCTCTGTGCCGACCGCGGCCAGTGCCGGGGCGAAGGGCGCCTGCTGGGGCGGCCGTCGGGTCGTCGGCCGCATCGATGCCGGCACCGGCCAGGCGACCCGCCCCGGGACGCCGCCGCGGATCCGCCACGTGTCGTCGACGCCGATCGAGGTCACCGCCGCCTCGGCCCGACGTGCCGCGTCGGCGGCATCGCCGCCGGCGGCCGCCGCCTCGGCCGCGATGATCACGGCCAGCGGCCGACGCAGCTCCATGCTCGCCGGCCTGATCGCCGCCAGCTCGGCCCCCGCCGCTCGCGGCCGACCCTGGCGCCACAGGGCCTCGGCGAGCAGCGCGTGCACCGCGTCGGCCTCGTCACGCGAGCCGCCCTCGAGCTCGACCTGGACCAGCCGACGGCGGAGTGTCGTCTCGGCCACCGATGCCAGGCCGGACGCCAGCTGCGTGCGCGCCAGCGCCAGCTCGTCGGGAATCAGGTCGATCAGGTACGCGTCGTCGCTCATGCCACCAGCCATCCGCGCAGGGCGCGCGCGAAGCGCGAGCGACCGCGGAACGGGCCCAGCACGGCCAGCCGCACCAGGTCGGGGCGCACCCAGCGTCTCGCCACCTGCAGCAGGTCCGTCGCCGTGACCGCATCGAGATGGGCGACCACCTCGTCGACGGTCAGGATCCGCGGCAGCAGGCTCTCGCCGCTCCCGAGCCACGATGCGACGGCGCCGGTGTCCTCCATGCGCAGCTCGAGCCGGCCGC
>JAICQM010000102.1 GCA_025937875.1 Chloroflexota bacterium | reverse complement strand
TGCTGCTTCCGCGAACGATCCCACGCGGAAGTAGGCGTGGGCGCCGGAGAAGAGAATCCGCCAGTCCTCGACGCCGCCGGCGTCGTGGAACGCCCGAGCCGTGGTCCGCTTCTCGCTCATCGGGCGATGCTAGCGTCAGACGGATGGCACGTCACGGCACGAAGCGGTGCAGGAGTGAGGTGTGGCGTCCCATGCGGTCAGCCCGATGGCGACCAGCAGGATCAGAGCGGTGCGTGTCATGGGTCCCTCCTGAGGTCCAGCATACGCCTAGGTTGGGGCTTGCCAGGGTCCGTGGCCGCGTCCAATCTCTGCGGCATGGCCCAGGTAGTCGCCCACGACGGAACCCGGCTGCTGCTGTTCACCCGGTCGGCGCAGCCCCAGCCGGAGCAGCCCCCGGTGCACTACGGCCGCATCCTCGACCTGCGGCGGCTCGTCGTATACCCCGAAATGCACCTCGACAGTTTGGTGGCGCACGGCCAGTGGGAGGCCTTGGGCGACCCCGTGCCAGCCGACCGGCTGTTGGCGATGGCGAGGGTGCAACCCCTACCCTAGGAGCGGTTCGGCTCCGCGCCGATGGCCTAGTGCTCATGCGCTGATGGCGGAGGCGGCCATCTACTCGATCCCGACGGCGCGCCACACGATCGTATCGACCACCAGCACGATCAGCCCCGTGACGATGGCCCAGGCGAGTACCTTCACCACCGGCCTCCACCCGTTCGTCAGCAGCAAGGTGAACCCGCCCCACCCGGCATGCATCCAGATGATGGGCACCATGGCAATGCCGAATGGGATGAGCGTAATGCCCAGCCAGACGGCTTCATCCCAAGGGCGAATGCCGCCGACCGCCAGGGCAAGCGCCACCCCGATGCATAGGGCTAACCACGACAGCAGTAGGCTGCGTAATTCCGGCCGCATCGCCTCGAAGATCTGGCGCAGCGTCACAAGGCCATTATTGCCGTGCCGGGTCTAGCGGCCCTGCCAGATGCACCCCGGCACGTGCCCTGGGACCGCGTGTCCGCAGCCACCGCAGGGCTGGCTTGCCTCCCAGCGCCGACACGCGGCTCGCTGCTCGTTGGCAGCGGACTCGGCCGTCGACATGTCGTCGAGGAGAGCTTGGTATTGACCAACACGGTGGGGCGGCACCTGGACGGCCCGACTGTCAACCACCAGGTACAAGCCCCGCTGGCTAGCCTGGGCCTGCCTCACGGGTGGAGGCGTCGTAGGCCGATGGGCCTACAGATGGGCCTACAGGCTGCGCCTACCTGTACTGGTAGGGCGGATCCGTGCGTGAATCTGTGGCGTCCCCGGCAGGATTCGAACCTGCGACCGGCGGTTTAGAAAACCGCTGCTCTGATCCGCTGAGCTACGGGGACCCGTCCAGACGGTAGCAAGGACCGATGCCCCGCGCCAGCGTCATCCACGACCCACAGCAGGCTGTCATCCGCCGGGCACGATCCGCATCGTCGTCCGCAACGTCCGCGGCACGAGCATCGCGGCGGTCGAGGCCCGGGCGCGCCGGCCGTACTTGGCACGGAGGGCCGCGCTCACCGCCTCGACCGATACCTGGTCGGCCGCGGGCTCGAATCGAACCGCGTGCCGCGTCCCGTCGATGACCAGGCCCGCCGCGGCGGGATCGGCCAGCAGCTCCCTGTACCAGATGCCCGCCACGCCACGGACCGATCGGACGTACGGCTCACCGCCGACCACCACGACCCAGATGATCGTCCGATGAAGCTCCCCGCTCGCCGAGCGGGTCTCGACGTCCACCTCTCGCACCTCGTCGAGTCGCTCCAGCAGGTCGGGCGGGAATCGGTCGGGCATGGCGAGACGATAGCGGTGTCACGGGACGCGCCGCACAGCTGCACGTCACGCGCGTTGCGGTGGCCGCAAACATCGGTCAACTTGAGGCCACCAACGCCACCAACCTGACCGAAATCTGCGCCCCGTCGCAAGAACTGGCCACGTTGCGACGCTGACCGGTGCCAACTTGACCACTGTTTGCACGCTCGGCAACGCCGCGCCTTCAGCCCGCTCGTCGTCGACGGACGACGAGGCCCGCCCCACCCGCCAGGAGGAGCGTGCCGGCCGCGAGGGCCACCGACTCGCGCAGCGCCACATCGGCATAGCGGGTTGCCGGGATCTCGTGGATCACCAGCTGCGGCAGCGCCGAGCGATCCGGTTCCTCCGCCCCGGCCGCCTCGTACGCCGCTGTGATGATCTGATCGGCCACTCCGTCGCTGATGAGCGTGCCATCGGGCAATCGGTACTCGGAGGAGACGGGTCGCACGCCCAAGCGTGCGTTGACGTCGAATGACGACTCGAGCTCCGCCTCGGTCGTGGTCGCCAGCTCCCCGGGCAGAACCCACACCGGCACCGCCAGGTTGAGCCCAACCGCCAACGCGACCGACAGCCCCGCTCCCACGAGCAGCGCAGGCAGTAACCGCCCGATCACCGCCCCGAGGGCAACGCCCATGCCCAGCGCGAGCGCCGCGCGCATCACGAGCGGGACGCCATGCATGCCGTATTCGAGGAATCCGACGTCGTCGTGCGGCCAGCGCGCGCGGAGCATCTGGTCGACCGCGATGGCGGGCAGGGTCACCGCGACGACCGCGACGATCAGGGTGGGCGCCATCCGCCACGCCAGCCAGCGCAGGCGCGATCCGGCGAGCGGCCACGCGAGGTGGGCGGTGCGGTGCTCGAGCTCGCGGGCGACGATCGGCACGCCCAGGACCAGCCCGACAGCGAACGGCAGCACCCCGGACAGCATGATGAGCAACCCCACCGTCCCACCACGATCCTGGAACACGAACGAGGACGAGCAGGGAATGGTGCCGATCGACCCTCCGTTGCAGTGCGCCAGCAACGACCGCATCTCCACGGCGAGGTACGCGGCGGCGGCACCAAGCGCCAGGCATGCGAGCGTCACGAAGGCGATCTCCCAGCGCTGGAGGCGCCACGCCAGGCGCAGCCAGGCCATTGGTCCGGCCATCAGTCGGGCCCTCGGCGCGAAATCGCCCAGAGCGCGACCCCGCCAAAGCCGGCCACCGCCGCCAGCGTGACCAGCGCCTCGATCACCGCGTACGGCCAGTACGCCGATCCCGGCAGCGCCACCATCACCTGGGTGAGTCCCTCGATCGCACGCTCGCAGCTGACCGGCCCGGTGCAGCTGATCTCGGTGAGCACATAGCCGCCCGCAGCGCTCGGTTCCGCCCAACCCCACTCGAAGACCCGGACCACGCCGGGTGGCGGCGGATAGTGCGGGTAGAGCTCGGCCTGGTCACGCATCCAAGACTCAGTCGCGAGGGGGATGCCGGCCGCGATGGCCAGCATCACCGGCAGCCCGACCATGAGCGCCGGGAGCTCGCGCCGCAGGATGGCGCCCAGGCCGATCCCCACCATGAAGGCAATCGCGAACCGCAGTGCCACGATCGGTCCTGTCATCGCCAGCTGGTAGCTCTGACCGGGGCCGGCATGGTCGATGAGCCGGCCGGTCGCGACCCCCAGCGCCAGGCAGGGCAGCCCAACCATGAGCAGCACCGGCCAGGCGCGCTTCAGGAGCCATCGGTCGCGTCGTGGCTCGAGCGTCCATGCCAGGTGCGCGGTGCGCATGGCGATCTCGCGACCCACGATCCCCACCCCCAGCACGAGGCCCCCGGCCATCGGGACGATCAGGGTGAACGCCAGCAGCGTCATCCAGGCGTCGCTGCCGAGCAGGGTGGTCATGGGCGTAACGAGCGCCCCGACGATGAGGCTGAGCAGCGCGACCATCGACAGTGCCAGCTCCCACCGCTCCATCCGCCAGGCGAGCCGGATCGCTGCCACGACCGCTACACCGGCCGGCGGCGGCGGACAACGAGCGCCGCCAGGCCCAGCGCGCCGAGCGCCAGCCCGCCGGCGACCGCGCCCTGCCGCAGCACCTCGGTCGGATAGCGGCTCCCGGGGACAACGAAGGCGATATCGGTCCCGAGCGTGCGGCCAGCGACCATGTCCGCCTCCGACGCGAACATCTGGCCGCGCTCGTCGATGTACGAGGCATCCAGGCCCAGCTCGTGCGCCTCCGACCAGGTGTAGATCGTGCCGTCGGCGGTCCGGATCCCCGAGTCCAGGTACATCGAGCCGTGCTCCAGGACCTGGGTCGCCTGGTCCCAGACGACCGCATCGGCCCGCAGCCACCGGTCATGCAGCAGGCTGAGCCCGGTGAAGGCCAGACCGATGACCAGGGCGGAGGCCAGGATGGCGGGCAGCACCCGGCCGACGAGGGCGCCCACCAGCAGGCCGAGCCCCAGCGCCCCCATCCCGCGCGCGACGATGAGCCAACCGCGGCGCCCGATGTAGGTGAAGTCGTGCGCCAGGTCGCTCTCCGGCCACAGTGCCGCGGCAAGCACCTCGCTCGTCACCGCCAGCACGCCCAGCAGCAGCGCCACCACGGTCGCCACGAACGCGATCCGTCGCAGCAGCCACGTGACGCGCGACCGCGACAGCGTCCACGCCAGCTGCGCTGTGCCCCCGTCGATCTCGCGCGCGACGAGCGGCGCGCCCAGCAGGACCCCCATCCCGAACGGCGCCGCGAACGAGAACAGCAGGAGCTGGTCCGCCCAGCCCTGCGTCTCGTAGTAGCTGTTGACCACGGCCACGCAGGACGGCGCAGGCCCGGAATCTGTGGTCGGCAGGCAGCCCGGGTTGGCGGCGATCATGGCTGTCAGGGCATCGGCGAACCAGAGCATGACCCCCGCCACGATCGCGGTGCCCACCACGACCAGGATGAGCTCCCAGCGCTGCTGGCGGAACGAGAGCCGAGCCCACGTCAGCGCGGCGTTCATGCCGCGGCCACTGCCGCGCTGGCCCCACCCGGCCGGCCCGAGGCGAGGTAACCGAGCACCAGCTCCTCGAGGGTCGCCGGCCGCTCCCCGGCGCCGCGCACCAGGGAGAGCGGCGCACCGTCCGGACCGCGGAACGTGGCGACCGCACCGGCCAGCTCGCCGGCGGCGATGCCATGCCGGCCCAGCGCCTCGGCCACGGTCTCGTGCAGCAGCACCTGCCCCACGCCCAGCACGATCAGGCGGTCACAGGCCTGTTCGACGTCGGTGACGATGTGCGAGGAGAGGAGCACCGTCGTCCCGTCGGTGCGCACGGCATCCGACACCACGTGCAGAAACTCGCGCCGCGCCAGCGGGTCGAGCGATGCCAGCGGCTCGTCCAACAGGAGGATCGGCGCGCGCGTGCCCAGTGCCAGCGCCAGGGCCACCTGCGCCTGCTGACCGCCGGACAAGGACCGCGCGCCCGCAGCACGCGGGATCCCCAGCTGGTCGAGCCGCGCCCGCGCCGCGTCGCGGTCGAAGCCGTGCCGCAGCTGCACGGCCAGGTCGAGGTGATCTTCGACGGAGAGCCCGTCGTACAGGGCCGGCGACTGCGGCACGTAGCCGATGTTGGCGAGCGCCCGCGACCGATCGCGCCACGGATCGATGCCCATCACCGCCGCGGAGCCGCGGGTCGGCTTCTCGAACCCGACCCAGGTCTTGATGAGGGTCGACTTGCCGGCGGCGTTGGGGCCGACCAGCGCGGTGACGCCACCCGCAGGAATATCGAGGTCGATCCCGGCCAGGGCCCACACCCAGCGCCGGTAGCGCTTGGCGAGGCCGGTCGCTTCGAGGACGTTCACCTCCCCGGACCGATGAGGACGGAGAGCAGCCAGACCATGACCGCCAGGCCCATGAACGGGAGCGCGATGGCGGAAGCGCGGAGCGTGTGCATCGGTATGCCTCTGTGCTGTTGTGAGCTCGATGCTGGGGGCGCGCCCGGGCGCGCACCATCGGTCACCTCCAGCAAGGCCCTTGCGGGATTCCCCGCATTGGTGGGCCGATGTGCCTCTGTTACCTTCGCCGCATGTCCGTCTCGCGCCACGCGCTGCTCGCCGTCCTGGTCGCCGTGGGCGCCGCGGTGGCGAGCGTCGCGGTCTGGGCCAATGGACGGGTGGACCTCGGCTTCCAGATGGCCGAGATCGACGGTGAGGTGCGGGTCATCGACGTCACGCCGCACGGCATCGCGGCGCAGGAGTACTGGCAGCCCGACATGACGGTCGTCGAGCTGAGCGCCGTCGACGGTCGCGAGATCCCGACCGGGATCCCCCAGTCTTCGGAGTGCTGTGGGTACGTCGCCGCACCCACGGTGGCCATCGAGGAGCAGGCGGTGGCCCACATCATCGTCGGCTACCACGATCCCGAAGGCCCGATGTATTACTACGGCGGGGCGCTCGAGCGCGGCCAGTGGGAGGCACGGTTGGACACCGGCCTCTGGGTGCTGATCCTGGGTGCGGGGCTCGGCATCGCCGTGTGGCGGCTGATGGCGCACGGCATCGCCGGATCCACCGGACGCGAGGGAGCGGCGCTGTTCGGTGCCGTCGTGGCCGCGCCCGTCCTCATCACCCCGACCGTCTACGCCGGCACGGCACCGGGTATCGCGGCCGGGTTCCTGGTCCCCGTCGCGACCACCCTCCTCGCCGGGAGCTGGCTTGCCCGCCGCCACGCGGATCCGGCCTGGCGCCGCACCGGGGAGATCGCCGCGATGGTCATCGCGGCCCTCGCCGCCGTGCTCGTCGTCCGCTTCATGAGCTCGCAGTTCCTGCCGCGCGGCGACGAGGGGCAGATCTACACCCTCATTGCCGCAATCACGCTGGTCCCGGGCGGCATCAGCGCCCTGGGGAGCGCGATGAGCCTGCGCGAACGCCTCACCCTCCTCTCGCTGAGCCTGCTGCCGCTGGTCATCGTGGTCAGCGTCCTGGAGCCGACCTACCTCGCCTATCCGGTGCCGCTCATGTGGGCGGCGGCGTTGCTCGGCTGGCAGCTCCTGCCGCTCGAGCGCATCGGTCGCCTCATCGGCCGCGCCTATCAGCGCGTGGCTCCCGAGCAGGCCGTCGAGTCGGTGACACCGGCGGCCGACGGCCTGGTGCGCACGAGCCGGGACGTCGCCGCGCTGGCCATCGGCGCGGTCGTTGCCACCATCGGCCTCGTCAGCGGCCAGGACACGTGGGCGCTCATCGTGGGCATCGCCATCGGCGGGCTCGTCGCCCTCGCCATGCGCCGCGGCCTGCTCGGCGCCCACTGGGCCGATGCCGCGGTGCCGCTGGGTGTCGCGGTCGCGATTCCCGTCATCAGCGGGTCGTTCTGGTCCTACGCCTCCTTCGAGGTGCCGGTGTTGCTGGCAGCGGTTGGCGGCCTGCCAGTCGCGCAGCTGCTGGCAAGTCGCAACGCGGATGCC
>JAICQM010000135.1 GCA_025937875.1 Chloroflexota bacterium | reverse complement strand
GGCCGCGCTGCCCGTGCTCGGCGAGATCGCTGCCGGTCAACCAATCGAGGCCTATGCGGACGGCGCCGAGTCACTCGACGTGCCGCGCTCGATGGTCGGTCCCAGCGACGCCTATGTCCTGCGCGTCCGGGGCCGGAGCATGATCGACGCCCTCATCGACGACGGGGACTACGTCGTCGTGCAACCGCAGACCACCGCCTCGGACGGCGACATCGTGGTCGCCCTGCTGGAGGACAACGGCGTCACGCTCAAGCGCTTCTACCGCGAGCAGGACCGCATCCGCCTCCAGCCGGCCAATGCGGAGATGGAGCCTATCTTCGCGACCGAGGTCCAGATCCAGGGCAAGGTGATCGGCGTCATCCGCAAGCTCGGCTGACCCGGGATCCTCGCCGCATGGCTGCGCCACGGCTGACCCGGCGCGCACTCAATCGCGCGACCCTCGCCCGCCAGGGCCTCCTGGCCCCCCTCCAGACCGATGACATCGCCGCCGCCGTGGCGCGGGTCGGCTCGCTCCAGGCCCAGCACCCGGAGTGGCCGCCGGTCGCTCTCTGGACCCGCAGCGGCGACCAGGCCGTGGCCGGCCTCGCCGAGGCGCTGGCGGCTCGCGGTGTGGTGCGCGGTGCCCTGATGCGGGTCACCGTCCATATCGTGGCCGCCGACGACTTCTGGCCCATCGCAACCCTCACCCAGGGACTGCGCCGGATCCAGTTCCGCTCCATCTTCAAGGCCGATCCCTTCGACTCGCCGCTCGGGCGGCGCCTGACGGCCACGCACGCCGCGGTTCGCGCTGCGCTGCGGGATGGCCCGCTCCGCATCCGCGACATGGACGCGATCATGAAGGCCGAAGCGCCCGACCTCGCCGACGGGCCGAACCGCATGCACTGGCGCCACCTGGCCGCGTCGATCCCCATGGTCCATGTCCCCTTCGACGGCGAGGGCTACGGTCGGTCGCGGTACGCGATCGCCGAGGAATGGATCGGCCCCCGGCCATCGAAGCTCAACGAGGCGACGGCGCGGCAGCACGTGCTGGAGCGCTACCTGGCCGCCTTCGGACCGGCCAGCCTCGACGACCTGATGGCGTACGTCGGCGCGCGCGGCGGCGTCACCGTCTGGCGCGAGGCGCTGGGCGCCCTGGGCGACCGGGTCGAGGCCTTCGACGGCGAGGACCGCCGCGTGCTGCACGACCTGGCCGACGCGCCACGCCCGGGCGACGATGCTCCCGCTCCCCCGCGCCTCCTGGCCCGCTGGGACAGCCTGCTCCTCTCGCACGCCGCCAAAGCGCGCCAGCGCGTGATCGACGACGAGCATCGGTCAGCGGTGTACACCAAGAACGCGGATGTCCTGCCCTCGTTCCTCGTCGACGGCAGGGTGGCCGGGACCTGGGATCGCGACGGCGCCACCGTCACCCTCCGGCCGTTCGGGCGGCTGGTGGCGGCCGATCGCCGCGCCCTGGAGGAACAGGCGGCGCGGCTGGTGCGCGTGCTGGAGCCCGACGCCGGCGACGCGCGGGTTGTCGTGCGGCGCTGAACGGCCGTGCGCACCATTCTGCACGCCGACCTCGATGCGTTCTACGCCAGCGTCGAGGTGCTCGACGACCCGCGGCTCACCGGCCTGCCGGTCATCGTGGGTGGTGATCCGGGCGCACGCGGGGTCGTGAGCGCGGCCTCGTACGAGGCGCGGCGCTTCGGCGTCCACTCGGCGATGCCGCTGCAGACTGCGCGCCGCCTCTGTCCGGATGGGGTGTTCCTGCCCGGGCGCCCAGAGCGCTACCGCGAGCTGTCGGACCAGGTGATGCGCATCTTCGCCTCGTTCACGCCACAGGTGGAGCCGATCAGCCTCGACGAGGCGTTCCTCGACGTGACCGCCTCGGCCGCGGCCTTCGGTGACGGCGAGGCCATCGCGCGTCGCATCAAGGAGCGCGTGCGGGACGAGGCGGGGCTGGCGGTCAGCGTGGGGGTGGCCAGCAACAAGCTGTGTGCCAAGGTCGCCTCCGACCTGCGCAAGCCCGACGCGCTGGTGGTCGTGCCGGTCGGCGGCGAGGCGGCATTCCTGGCGCCGCTCCCCATACGGCGCCTGTGGGGCGTCGGGCCGGCGGCGGCCGAGGCGCTGCGCGACTTCCGGGTCTCGACCATCGGCCAGCTGGCGGCGTTGCCGGACGCCACGCTCCGACGCCGGTTCGGCAAGCACGGCATCGCGCTGGCCGAGCGTGCACGTGGCGTCGATCCCTCGGCGGTGGTGTCCGGCAGCGCCCCGAAGTCCGTCGGGCACGAGCACACCTTCGAGCACGACGTGATCGCCGACGCGACCCTGGAGACGACCTTGCTGGACCTCGCCGACTCGGTTGCGGGACGTCTCCGCCACAACCACCTCGCTGCCCGCGGCGTCCAGCTCAAGCTGCGCTACGAGGGCTTCGACACGCTCACCCGTCAGCAGCTGCTGCCACGGCCCACGCGCGAGATGCGCCCGATCTACGAGGCGGCGGTGGGGCTCCTGCGGCGGGTGCGCACCGCAGGGCGTGGCGTGCGCCTGATCGGCGTGACGGCCATCCACCTGACCGATGCCGAGCAGCTGACCCTGTTCGACACCGGCGCCGACCGCGAGGCGCGCCTGGAGGCCACCGTCGACGTCGTTCGCGAGCGCTTCGGGCATGACGCCATCACGCGCGCGCGTCTCCTCGGCGACCGCCCCCGCCGGCGCTTCGATTTCGGCGAGCGGCCCGCCGCACCGCCCGACGACGAAGGGGGTTGACGCATAGAACATCCGTTCGTATGATTGCGCTCCATTCGAACGCCTGTTCACATGTGCCCGTTCGCAGGCGAGCCGTTCAGCCAGAGGAGGCTCACCATGGCGCTCGTGCAGATCAACCCCGTCCGGACCAGGGTTCGCTGGGATCGTCGGGCCGCGCAACCGACACACATCCGCCTCGGCGATCGCGAGCTGGCGGTGACTCGCCTCCGGGCGGTCCGGGACGAGATGGCCGCGTACCCCGCCGAGCAGGGCCCGCGAGTCACGTATCTCGTCGACACCGAGCGCGGCGAAGCCTCGCTCGTCTTCGACGCACGCCGGCGGGAGTGGTTCCTGGAGGCGATCGACGAGGCTGCCTGATCGATTCGGCGTGGCGCCCCCGGGCGTCGGGTACAATCCGGCCCGCGGCGCGGCCGGCGTGGCGTGGCCCCTGCCACGCGGCGCGGACGAGGCGAACGCCCGCCATGACCGATCCGGGAGGCTCGACCACCACCACTCCATCCGGCACTGACGCGCCACCTCCGGCCCTCGATGAGCTGACGCTCGGCGACCTGTTGGAGCGGCTCGCCGGCAGCGACCCAGTCCCCGGCGGCGGCAGCGCCGCAGCCCTGGCCGGTGCCCTGTCCGCGGCCCTGCTGTCGATGGTCGCCAGCCTGTCGGAGTCACGTGCGACGGACGATGACGCGACCGTCATCCGCGAGGTCGCGAACGCCGCGGGTGCCGCCCGCGCGGAGCTGACGACGCTCGCATCGCTCGATGCCGCGGCCTACGATGCCGTCGTCCGGGCGCGCCGCCTGCCCCGGGACACCGAAGGGCAACGGGCGGCGCGAAGCGCCCAGGTCGGCGCGGCCACCCGCATTGCAACCGAGCTGCCGCTGCGTACCGCGCGCGCCGCCGCTGCGCTGCTCGATCTCGCGGAGCGGCTGGCACCGGTCGGCAACCGGCACGCCATCAGCGACGTCGGCGTGGCCGCACACCTGGCCGCGGCCGCCGTGCGCGGCGCCGTCCTCAACGTCCGGATCAACCTCCCGTATCTGCCGGACCTGGCCGAGGGCGACGCGCTGTTCGAGGCTCGCGACGAGCTCGAGGACCTCATCGCCCGCGCCGCGGCGGCGGAGGCCCGGCTCATCGGCGCCGTGGCACATCGGATGGAGGGCTGACGACAACGACGCCATGACCGCCAGGCTGCTCGATGGTCGCGCCGTAGCCTCACGCCTGTGGCGGGAGCTGAGCGACCGCGTCGCCGACCTCGCCGAGCGCAGTGGCAGCCCGCCGCGCCTCGCGGTGATTCGCTTCGCCGACCAGGGTCCGGCGGCCGTGTACGCCGACAGCCTGGCGCGCGCCGCGCGCGGCATCGGGATCGAGCCGGTGATCGTCACCCCGCCTGAGGGCGTCACCGGGTCGGACCTGGCGGCGCGGATCGGCGCGCTCAATCGCGATCCGAGCGTGGCGGGCATCGTGGTCGCGCAGCCGCTGCCGGAAAGCCTCGCCGTCCACGAGGTGGCCGCGCTCATCGCGCCCGCCAAGGATGTCGACGGGGCGACGCCCGAGAGCGTCGGACGCGTGGCGCGCGGCGATCCGTCGGCGTTCGTGCCGGCCACCGCCGCCGCGGTGCTTGCGATCCTGCGCGCCTACGAGATCCCCATCGCCGGACGGCGCGCGGTCGTCATCGGCCGGTCGGCGGTGGTTGGACGGCCGGTGGCTTCGCTCCTGACCGCCGCCGATGCGACGGTGGTCGTCTGCCACCGTCAGACCCGCAATCTGGCGCGCGAAACGCGCCGCGCCGAGATCCTCGTCGCTGCCGCCGGAGCGCCCGGGCTCATCCAGCCCGAGATGGTCAACCGGTCGGCGGTCATCATCGACTGCGGCATCAACGTCACGGCCGACGGCCTGGTCGGCGACGTCGACTTCGAGGCGGTGCGCCCGATCGTGCGCGCCATCACGCCGGTGCCTGGTGGCGTCGGACCGGTCACCACCATGACGCTGCTCGAGCAGACCGTCCGTGCCGCCGAGCGCCTGGCGCCGGAGAGTCCCGACGAGATGGCCCGCTTCACGGTCCCCGCCCGGCGGCGCCAGCAGACCTAGTCCGCCGGCACCACGTCCGCGGCCATGGCCGCCACAGCGGCGGCATCGATCGCCTCCAGCGCGCGGGTTGCGAGTTCTCGCGCGTCCGCGAGCGTCACCGCCGCCAAAACCCGCTTCACCGATGCGAAGGCCGCCGGCTCCATGCTGAGCTCGGTAACGCCCAGTCCCACGAGCAGCACCGCCCCCAGCGCGTCGCCCGCCATCTCCCCGCAGACGGCCACGGGCACGGCCCTGCCACGTGCTCCCTCCACCACCCGCGCGACGGCGCGCAGGACGGCCGGATGCCGCGGATCCTGCCGCTCGGCAAGCGCGGGATTCGTGCGATCGGCGGCCAGGAGGTACTGCGTCAGGTCGTTGGTCCCGATGCTGAAAAAGGCCGCCTCCGTGGCCAGCTGGTCCGCCACCAGCACCGCCGATGGGACCTCGACCATGATTCCCAGCCGCGGCCGCAGCGCCGGATGGGCGACGAGGGCCTCATCGAGCAGCGCGCGAATCGCGCGCAGGTCGGCCAGGTCGGCCACCATCGGCGCCATGAGGTGCGGCTCGGCCACGCCGGCGGCCGCGGCGGCAGCCAGGATCGCCCGCAGCTGTGTCCGCAGCAGGTCCGGGTGCGGGCCGGCCAGGCGGATCGCACGAACGCCAAGGAACGGATTCGCCTCGGGAGGCATCGGCACGTAGGGCAGGGGCTTGTCGCCCCCGACGTCGAGCAGGCGCACGACCACCGGACGCTCGCCGAATGCACGCAGGACCGATGCGTAGGCGGCCGCCTGCGTCGCCTCATCCGGCGCCGCCGAGCGATCGGCAAAGAGGAATTCGGTGCGCAGCAGCCCGACGCCCTCCGCGCCAGCCTCGACGGCGCGCGGCGCATCCTCCGGCCGCCCG
>JAICQM010000091.1 GCA_025937875.1 Chloroflexota bacterium | reverse complement strand
GCGGTACACGAGCTTGAGCGGCGGCATGGTGTACGCCAGGCCGACGATGACGCCGGCCACCCCGATCCACAGCAGGGTCAGCGAGCCGGTGATCCATACCAGCAGCAGGCCGATGAGCCCGGCCGCGCCGAACAGCGCCGCGGAGAGCGCGATCAGCTGCCGGAGCGTGAGGAGGTCGTAGAGGACGACCCGCGACCCGCCGGAGAACTGGGTCGGGTTGACGTTCGCCGCGTCGGCCCCCGAGAGCGTGTCGAATACGTCGTTGCTGACGTTGATGGCCAGGTGGGCGAAGAACGCGCCGACGAGCGTCAGCAGCGCGGTCCACCACGTGAAGGCGCCGTCGCTGGCGGCGACGGCAATCCCGAGCGAGACCGGCACGGCGGTCGCGGAGAGGAACGGCAGTCGCGTCGTGCGCAGGAACAGCCAGAAGCGGTCGAGGCGCGGGCGGATGGTGCGTCCCTTCTCCGCGGAAAGCTGGGCAAGGTAGCGGCGTGACTGCGGCACCGATCGCTCCGAGTACTCGAAGAACGGCATCTCCGCCTCGTCCCAGCCCCATGCCCGCGCCGCCGCGAACGCCACCCAGCCCTCGGCCACCGGCCCAGCAGTGCCCCACAGCTGGAGGTAGCGGCGCTCGTCGTAGCCGATACCCGGCTGCGGGCGGATGTGGCTGCCGATGACGTTGACGACACGATCGGTCGGGACGGCCACCGCGTCACCGGCCGGCTGTCGCAGGCGCATCGTGCCCGCGGCCGCATCGGTCTCGAAGTCGGTCGCGACGTTGACCGGGAAGCCGTCGTCGCCGACCCACGAGACGACGACGAAGGGGAAGGTCGCGATCTTCTCCAGGTCGGCGGAGGTGACGCCCGGCATCAGGCGGCCTCCGTGCCGGCACTGGCGACCAGGGGCGGTCGCGCGGTGACGCCGTCCGGCCAGAGGAGGCACCGCTCGGGGGTGATCTCGATGACCGCCCGCTCGAAGAACAGCGGTAGCGCGACCCGCGCCTTGAGGAAGTCGTCGATGGCCGGCTCCTTGCGGCGCCACAGGTCGAGGATGAGCCGCTCCCAGTCCGAGTGCGGGTCCTCCTCGATGACGCGCGCCCTCCCCTGGATGGTGGCCCGACCGGCCTCGCCCTTCATCGCGATCGGGTCGCTCAGGCTCAAGGCCACCTGCGGGTTGCGCTTGATGTGCTCCAGCTTCTTGCTGAAGAGGGTCGACGAGTGGAGGTAGACGTGCTCGCCATCGTAGAGCGGGATCAACGGGTGGACGATGGGCCGCCCGTCGCGACCGACCACCGTCAACTCACCGACCAGGGCCACCTCGAGCAGGCGCTCGGCGGCATCGGGCAACCATCCCATGGGCTCGTCTCCCTCTGCTGAAATCGGCTACCGCAGCCTAGCACATTACGCCACTCCGGTGGGGCGTACACTCCGCGCCGATGACGCCCGACGTCCGATGCCTGGTCCGCCTCCCCGGCGAGCAGCCGCGCACCCTGGCCACCGACGAGCTCGCGCGGATCGACGAGCTCATCGCAACCCCCGGCGCGCTGGTGTGGCTGGACATCCTCGATCCGGGGGCCGACGCGCTCGCCCTGCTGCGCGACGAGTTCGGCCTGCATCCGCTCGCCGAGGAGGACATGCGCAAGCAGGGGCAGCGTCCCAAGCTCGACGCGTACCCGGACCACCAGGCGGTCGTGGTGCACGAGGCGCTGCGGAGGGCGGACGGCTCCACGCAGCTGGTCGAGATCCACGCGCTCATCGGTCGGTCGTGGATGGTCACCGCGCATTGGACCGATGCGCCGGGCGTCGTGGAGGGCATGCGGCGCTTCCAGGCCCGGCCCGACCTCGCCGGTGGCGCGGTGGGCAGCCTGCTCTACCGGCTCCTGGACAGCGTCGTCGACGCCTACTTCCCCGCCCTCGACGCCCTGAGCGACCGGATCGACGCGCTCGAGGACCGGATCGTTTCGGGACAGCAGGACCGAGACACCCTTCGCACCGTGCTCGACATCAAGCGCGAGCTGCTCGAGCTGCGTCGCGTCCTGGCGCCCATGCGGGACGTGACCAACGCCTTCCTTCGCCGTGACAACGAGGCGGTCGAGGATGTGTCGCTTCCCTATTACGCCGACCTCCACGATCACCTGCTGCGGCTGCTCGACCAGCTCGACCTGCTGCGCGACCTGGTCGCCGCGGCGCTCGACGCCAACCTCAGCGTGACGAGCAACAACCTCAACGCGGTGATGAAGCGGCTCACCGCCGTCACGGTGATCCTCATCCTGCCCACCATCATCGCCGGCATCTACGGCATGAACTTCATCCACATGCCGGAGCTGGACTGGCCACTCGGCTACCCCGTCGCCCTGGCGATGATGGCCGCGCTCATGGCCGGCGCCTTCCTCTACTTTCGCGCCCACGACTGGTTCTGAGCCGCGGTGGCGACGGTCGCGGCGTGGCCGGTACGCGCGATGCATATACGGAGCGACATGACCATTCCGAACACGCCTCCCGACACGGAGATCGATCCCAAGCCTGCGCCGGACCTGCCGCCGGGCGACCCCGACGAGGATGACGTTCCCGGGCCGCCGCCGACCGACCCGTGGCAGCCTGAGCCCGGCGTCCGCGCCCCGGGCGCTGACGAGCTCCAGAT
Organism: Chloroflexota bacterium; assembly: GCA_025937875.1. GTDB lineage: Bacteria > Chloroflexota > Limnocylindria > QHBO01 > QHBO01 > JAICQM01. Next base: position 4,904 of record JAICQM010000091.1, on the reverse strand, counting down.
GTAGCTAACCCTAGGGCGGGCTCACGACCAGCCGATCACCGACGCCAATGCCGAGCGCGGCCAGCATCCCGGCGCCAACCTCCAGCGCGAAACGGTACGGCGCTACCGGAACGTGGGTCGGGCAGGGGTCGGCGGTGCACCGGTCGAGGGTCACGACCTCGACGATGCGCCCGTCGCCATCGGCGAAGGCGATGTCGATCGGGAAGGCCATGCCCCGCATCCAGAACGCGTTACGGACCGGGGTCGGGTACCGAAACAGCATCGCGCAGCCGGACGGCAGGGTGGCGCGGCCCGCCAGGCCGCGCTCGCGATCGTCGGCCGCATCGGCGATCTCGGCGGTCAGGGTTGTCTCCGTTGCGCCGTCGAGCGTGACCGTCGTCGTCGGCAGCCGCGGAGCGCAGCTCGGGCTGCCGCTGGCCGTGGGCAGGACGTCCGGGGTGCAGCCGGCAATGGCCACCAGGCCAACGAGGAGCGCGGCGATCCTCGGCGCTGCGGACGGCATGCCGGGAGCATAGCGCGGCACGCCCGATTCTCTTGACATCGAGAGAATCACGCCGATACACTGCCCGGGCCCATGACGACCACGCTTCCTCGCCCCGCCATGCCCTCCGCACCCGTCGCCCCCGCGGATGGCCACGCCATCGAGGCCGTCGACCTGGTGCGGACCTACCACACCCATCTCGGAGTCCTGCGCCGCCGCAAGATCGAGGTGCCGGCGGTACGCGGCATCAGCTTCGCCGTCCGACCGGGCGAGCTGTTCGGACTCCTCGGGCCCAACGGGGCGGGCAAGACGACCACGATCAAGATGCTGATCACCCTGCTGCTTCCGACGAGCGGCACGGCGCGGGTCATGGGCTACGACGTCGTCCGCGACACGACCGAGGTGCGCAAGCGCATCGGCTACGTGTTCGGCGGGGACCGCGGCCTGTACGACCGCGTCAGCGCCCTCGACAACCTGCGCTACTTCGCCGAGCTGTACGGCGTCGATCCCGACGTGCAGAGGACGAGGATCGGGGCGCTGCTGGAGATGGTCGGCCTCACCGGTCGCGAGAAGGAGAAGGTGGAGGGCTACAGCCGCGGCATGCGCCAGCGCCTGCACATCGCCCGCGGCCTGCTCCACGACCCCGAGGTCGTCTTCCTGGACGAGCCGTCGATCGGCCTGGATCCGGTCGGCGCGCGCGAGCTGCGCCAGACGGTGCAGTCCCTCGTCGACGCCGGCAAGACGGTGCTCCTCACGACCCACTACATGTTCGAGGCCGATGCCCTGTGCGACCGGATCGCGGTCATCAACGCCGGGCGCATCGTGGCGCTCGGGACGGGATCGGACCTCAAGGGTGCCATCGCCAACCGGACGATCGTCGAGATCGAGACGTTCGGCGTGACCGATGAGGCGGTCGGGCGCCTGCGCGCCGATCCCGAGGTGGGCGCCGTGAACACCGAGGAGCGCGACCAGAGCCAGATCCTGCTCGTGCAGAGCGAGCGCGGCGCGCACATCACCCAGCGCCTGCTGGGCCTCCTGGGCGAGACCCGCATCGGCAAGGTCGTAGCTCGCGAGCCGACCCTCGAGGACGCATACGTCCACCTCATCGCCACCACCGGCGACGACGAGGCCCGCGCGGCACGCGCGGCATCGGTCCAGTGAGCGCTTCCCGCGTCATCCGCCTCGTCTGGTTCGTCACGTGGTTCAACGTGCGGATGCTGCTGGCCAGCGAGTTCTTCATCCTGACCACGTTCATCAGCCCGCTCATCTTCGCCACCCTCGCCTTCTTCCTCTTCCAGTCCGGCGGCGGCACGGCCGGGCAGACACTGCTGTACGTGGCGCTCGGGGCCGGGATGATGGGGGTGTGGAGCACGACCCTGTTCGGCTGTGGTGGGGCCATTGCGTGGCAGCGCTGGGAGGGCACGCTCGAGCTGCTGGTCAGCGCGCCGTCGCGCTACGACTTCATCCTGGTCGGCCAGACGTTCGGCGCGGTGGTGCTCGGCTTCTACGGCATCGTGGCCACCCTGGCCTGGGGCGTCCTGCTGTTCGGGATGCCCATCGAGGCGACGTTCCCGCTGGTCCTCCCATTGAGCCTGCTGGCGGCGATCGTGTCGCTCGGCTCGCTGGGGATGCTCATCGCCACCACGTTCGTCCTGTACCGCCATGCCAACGCGCTCGGCAACCTGCTCGAGTACCCGATCTGGCTCATCACCGGCCTGCTGGTGCCGATCAGCGTGCTGCCGCTCTGGATCAAGCCGATCAGCTACCTGCTGGCGCCGACGTGGGGCATGGAGGCGATCCGCGGCGCCACGATCGGTGCCGAGCCGCCGCTCCTCGCCATCGCGATGTGCTTCATCCTGGCCTGCGCCTACTACGTGGCGGCGCGCTACACGCTGGTCTTCGTGCTCGACAAGGCGCGGCGCGACGCGACCCTGGCCCTCCAGTGACCGCCACGGCACTCCCCGTGGCCGCGCCACGGGCCGATCCGGCCAGCCTGCGCGCTGCGTGGCGCGTGTTCTGGAACGGCGGCCGGATGAGCTACGGGATGCTCTTCAACTGGGCCCGGCCCTCGATCTACATCCCGACCCTCATCGGCGGTCCCACGTTCCAGCTCCTCTTCTTCGCCGCCCTGGGCTCGTACGCCACGGACCGGTCGCCCGCGTACTTCGCGATCGGCAACGCGGTCCAGGTCTCGGCCCTGGCCGGCGTGTTCGGGATGACCATGGCCATCGCCAACGAGCGCTGGTTCGGCACCCTGCCCGCGATCCTGGCAACGCCCGCCAACCGCGTGGCCCTGTTCGCCGGCCGCTTCCTGCCGTTCGTCGCCAACGGCCTGTTCGTCTCCCTCTACGCCTTCGGGGTGGGCGTCGTTTTCCTCGGAGTCCGGCTCGAGCCTTCCTCGCTGGCCGTGGTGGGTGCCGCGCTGCTGGCGACCGTCTTCTCCTGCACCGCGATCGGCGCGCTCCAGGGCGCCATCTCGCTCCGCCTCCGCGACGGGCTCTTCGGCGCCAACCTGATCACGATGGCGATCCTCCTCTTCTGCGGCGTCAACATCCCGCTGGCCGAGCTCCCGGCCTGGATGCAGGTTGTCGGCAACCTCCTTCCCTTCACCCACGGCCTGGAGGCGGTGCGCCAGGCGGCCGACGGCGCCGGCTTCGGACAGGTCGGCGGCCTGATCGGGATCGAGGTCCTGATCGGCGTCGCCTACGCGACGGCCGCCTTCTTCCTGTTCAGCTACCTCGAGCGCTCCGCCCGCCAGAACGCCACCCTCGACGTCCGCTGACCGGCCGGGCCCCTCCGCCTGACCCGCGGGATCATGGACGGGTTGGCCCTCGGGTGCTCCCTCGCGCGGCGTCAGCACCAACTCGTGCTCCACGAGCCGCGTGTCGTGTGCGTTCGTGCTCCACGAGCGGCTGCTGACAGCCGGGGCCGCATGCGCTGGGGCGCACGCGCGCAGGGCGGATCGCCACGACGTGCGCAGGGACGCATATTCCGGCTCGCAGCGTATCGCGCGCTGGAGCGCGTCGGGCGTGACAGGGCGCACCACATTCATTGGTACCGATCCGAATCCGGCAGCGGTCAGGTGCACCCGCGCACCCAACCGGGACGCCTTTCTCCCTGCGCGCCGCGGTCGTTTGGCGGTAGCGTTACCGACCTGCCCGATCGGCCGCCCGCCCAGCCAACCGACATCACACCGTGAGGAACGCCACCCGTGTCGTCCGTCCTGACCCGCCGATTCCTGGCCGCCCTGAGCGCCCTGGCCCTGGTGGCCGGTTTCGCACCGCTGGGTGCGCCCGCCATCGCCGCCACCGGCGATCCGGTCCTCATCAACGAGGTCCTCGTGTCCACGACGGGCACCGACGTCGAATTCGCCGAGCTCTACGGCGTGCCGGGAACATCGCTGGCCGGACTGAGTCTCATCGTCGTGGAGTCCGATCCCGGGACGACCTACGGAGCGATCGACCGCCGCCTAGACTTCGGCGCGGGCGCAATGCTGGGCGGCAACGGGTACCACCTCGTCGGGAACGGGCTGGTGACGACGGCGTACGGCGTCACGCCAGACACGGGCATCTTCAACGACTACTTCGAGAACAGCTCCCTGACGATCGCGCTCGTCACGACCGCATCGATCACGGGCACGTCGATCACGGGCAGCGAAGTCGTGCGCGACTCGATCGCGGTGATCGACGGTGACGGGGTGCCGGCCCTCGGCGCCCCGGTGTTCGGGCCCGATGGCACCTTCCTCCCGGCCGGTGCGCACCGCGTCGTCACGGGGGTCGACACCGATACGACGGCCGACTGGGCGCTTGGCGACTTCAGCCTGACCGATTCGAACAACCCCAATACCCCCACCTCGGGCACGCCGTTCGGCGGCGTCGGCGAGGTCGTCGCCGACTGCGGCGACCCGATCCGCGTCCTGGAGGGCGCCGCGGGCAGCGCCACCGTGACCGCCGCCGACTCGGACGGCACCGTCACCGCCTTCGCCATCACCGGCGTCACGCCCAGTGACCCGGGCACGTTCAGCATCGGGTCCGTCACGCCCTCGCCGTCGGTCGGCGCGGCCGCCAGCGCGCAGGTGGGCGTCGCTGCCACCACGCCGGATGGCACCTACGAGGTGACCATCCAGGCCTCGAACGATGACGCCACGCCGCAGACCGATACGTGCGTCCTCACCGTCACCGTCGACCCGATCCTCACCATCGGCGAGGTGCAGGGCGACACCACCGATGCCGAGAGCGGCACCGCCGACCGCAGCCCGATGGTGGGCGAGACGGTGGCGGTACGCGGCGTCGTCACCCAGCGCCTGCGCCTGCCAACCGCGGCGGGCGGCCAGAACTACGCATTCTTCCTCCAGAGCACGATCGCCGGCGCCGACAGCAGCTCGCTGAGCAGCGACGGCATCTACGTCTTCATGGGGCGCTTC
>JAICQM010000052.1 GCA_025937875.1 Chloroflexota bacterium | reverse complement strand
GCGGGCCCGCGAGCTCCGCGCCCGCCTGGCCGGGATCGCGGGTGGGGAGGGACGGCTCCCCGACCTGCTCGCATCCGCCGCAATCTCGGACCCGGCCACACTCCAGGTGGAGCGCGACGAGGCGGCGCGGCGGGTCGCCGAGCTGGACGCCGCGTCGCACGAGCTGAGCACGCGTGCCGGCGAGCTCCGCTCCGAGCTGGCCCGCCTGGAGCAGGGCGCGGAGCTCGGCGCGCGGCGCCAGGAGCTGGCCTCGGTCGCGGGCCGGGCCGCCGCGCTGGCCCGCGAATGGGCGGTGCGCGCGGTGGCCCTGCGCCTGCTGGAGGAGACGCGGCAGCGCTATGAGCGCGAGCGGCAGCCGCGCGTGGTGCAGGACGCCAGCGCCCATTTCGCGCGCATCACCGGTGATGCCTATGAACGCATCGTGGCGGCGCCCGGCGAGGCAGCGGTGCGGGTCGAGGCCGCGACGGGCGCCCCGAGACTGACCGACGAGCTGAGCCGCGGCACCGCCGAGCAGCTGTACCTGGCGCTGCGCTTCGGCCTCATCGAGCAGTTCGCCCGCAGCACCGAGCCGCTGCCGGTCGTCATGGACGACATCCTCGTCAACTTCGACGCCAACCGGGCAGCGCGCGCCGCCGGCGCCATCCGCACACTCGCCGAGCGTCACCAGGTCCTCTACTTCACCTGCCACCCGTGGACCGCCGAGTTGCTGGACCCGGAGCGCGCCAGCACCATCACGCTCGACTGACGACGATCGCTGGTAGCATCGCGACCCACAGCCCATGCCCGACGACCACCTGCCGACTCCCGAACGCGTGCTCGTGGTGGCTGCCCATCCGGACGACATCGAGTTCGGGGCGGCCGGCACCGTCGCGAGGTGGGTGCACGAGGGAGCGGCGGTGCGCTACCTGCTCGTGACCCGCGGCGACAAGGGCTCCGATGACCCGACCACGGACCCGGTGGAGCTGGCGCGGGTCCGCGAGGCCGAGCAGCGTGACGCCGCGGCCACGCTGGGCGTTGCGGGCGTCGACTTCCTCGACGAGCCCGATGGCCAGGTGGAGCCGCGGCTGCAGCTGCGGGAGCACATTGCCCGCGCGATCCGCGCCTTCCGACCCGAGATCGTGATGACCCACGATCCGACGGTGCTCTTCGTCAACAACGAATGGGTCAACCACCCCGATCATCGCGCGGTGGGCCTGGTCACCGTCGATGCGGTCTTCCCGACCGCGCGCGACCCGCTCAACTTCCCGGAGCACCTCGAGGGCGGCCTGGCCGCGTGGAAGGTGGCCGAGCTGTTCCTGTGGAGCACGAACGAGGCGAACCAGCTGGTGGACATCGGCGACTGTTTGGAGGCCAAGGTCGCAGCGCTGTCGCGCCACGCCAGCCAGTTCCGCCACTTCGACGAGACCGCACGCTGGGTGCGTCGCCAGGCGGAGGCGCTCGGCGAGCGGGCCGGCTACCGCGCCGCCGAGGGCTTCCGCCGGGTCATGCTGGCCCGATGAGCCGTCCCGGGGGCCGCGCCGCCGTCGCCGGCCTGGCGCTGTGGCTCATCCTGGCCGCCTGCGGCCCGGCCCAGCCGGAGCCGACCCCGTACCCGACGACGGCACCCTCTGCCCCGGCGTCCGAGGCGCGCGCGGCGGTCGAGCGCTTCGCGGCGGCCTGGGCGGCCGGCGACCACGCCGCGATGTACGCGATGCTGGCACCCGCGGACCGAGCCACCTGGGACGAGGCCACGTTCGTCGCGACCTATGCCGGCCTGGCCGAGATGGTTCGCGTCAGCTCCGCGGCCGGCGTCGTCGGCGAGCCGGAGCCGACCCTCTTGCCGCCGGAGCCACGTCCGCCCGACCTGCCGCCACCTGCCGCTGCCTCGCCCACGCCGCGCGCGTCCGGTGCCCCGGCGGCGAGCGGCGAGCCGGCTCCCGCACCCGATCCACGCACTGTGCTCGACGGTCCGGTGCCCGGCCTCGCCGTCCCGCTGGCCATGACGCTGCAGACCGCGCGTTTCGACGCGGTGCGCATCAGCCGCCGCGTGCCATTGACGCAGGGCGCCGACGGTTGGCAGATCCGCTGGAGCCCTGGCCTCCTCTTCCCGGAGCTGGGGGGCGGGGGAACGATGGGGATCGAGCGCACCCTGGCCGAACGCGGCCGGATCATCGGTACCGACGGCACCGTGTGGGCCGACACCCGCGACGACGGGACCCGGATCTACCCGCAGGAGTGGCTCGCCGGCCAGACGGTCGGCTACGTGTCGGAGGTGACGGCGGAGGATCTCGAGACGCTGGCCGCCACTGGCTACCTGGCCGGCGACGTGGTGGGCCGGAGCGGGCTGGAGGCCGGAGCCGAGGCGCTGCTGCGCGGGACGCCGGGCTGGCGGCTCATCGCGACCAGGCCGGGGGAGGAGCCGGCGACCCTGCTGGCGAGCGATATGGTGCCCGGCGCCGACGTCACGGTCAGCCTGCGGCCGGCGCTGCAGGCCACCGCCGAGAACGCGCTGGCCGGCCACGGCAATGGCGCCACCGCCGTCGTTGACCCGCGCAGCGGCGACGTGTGGGCACTCGCATCGGCCCCCGCCTTCAACCCCAATGCGATGACGCTGGGCACGACCCTGGCGGGCGCGCCACTCAACGCGCCCACGACGGCCCAGATCCTCAACAAGGCCACGCTCGGCGCCTACCCGGCCGGCTCGTCGTTCAAGCCGTTCACCCTCGCGGCCGCGCTGCAGATCGGGGTCGCCGGACCCGGGACCCGCATGCCGTGCGCGCCGACATGGACGTACTCCGGGTTCACGTTCCGCAACTACCTCAATCACACGCTGCCCGGCAACGTCGATCTGCTGGCGGCGATGGCCTTCAGCTGCAACACGACCTACATGCCGCTCTCGATCATGGTCTACGAGGCCGAACCCACCGCCCTCACCGACCTGCTGGCCGAGTTCGGATTCGGCAACCCGACCGGCATCCGCCACCTGGCCGAGGAGGCGGGGATCCTCCCCGACGCGGCCTACTTCGAGGAGCACGAGCGCTGGGACGGCCGGATCCTGCCATACAACGGTTTCGACCAGGTCCAGCTGGCCATCGGCCAGGGCTCGTACACCGGCACGATGCTCCAGCTCGCCTCCGCCTACGCGGCGATCGGCAACGGCGGGACGCTATGGCGGCCGAGGCTGGTGACCGCGGCCACCCAACCCGATGGGACCGTGGTCGAGCGCATCGACGCCGCCGTCGCCCGCGAGATCGACATGACGCCGGAGCAGCTGGCCTACGTCACCCGCTCACTGGAGGCGGTGGTCAACCTGCCATACGGCACCGGCCGGGCGGCGTTCGCCGGCTTCGGGGTCCAGGTCGCCGGCAAGAGCGGCACCGCCGAGACGGGCACCCCCGACCCGCATGCCCTGTTCCCGGCCTTCGCCCCCGCCGCCGACCCGCGGATCGCCGTCGCCAGCATCCTTGTCCACATGCCGCTCGGCACCGGTGGCGACCACACGGCGCCGCTCGTGCGACGGGTGATGGCGCAGTTCTTCTCCGGCGGATGACGGGGCAACGGCGCCGCGAGGCGGACCCAGAAGAGGGCGGCCTTGCGAAGGCAACGCACGGACAGGTAGCATCGGTCGTGCCGCTCTTCGCTCCCGACCAGGTCGTTCTCCGCGACGAGGACCCCCGGTGAGAATTCGCACGCGCTCAAACGCACGATCGTCAACATGATCAGTGACACCGCGATCCCGCTCCGGTTCCAGACCGCCGAGGTCGGCGTCGACTGGCTCCAGTGCAACATCGAGTGTCAGGAAGGCTGCCCGGTCAACACCAACTGCCGGGGCTACCTGATGCTTGCCGCCGAGGGTCGGTTCGAAGAGGGCTACATCCTGGCCCGCGACCCGAACCCGGTTGCGGCGATCTGCGGCTACGTGTGCTCGGCCCCATGCGAGAAGGCGTGCCGGCGCGCCGACATCGACAAGCCCCTCGCCATCCGCGCCATGAAGCGCTTCCTCGTCGACTGGCATTACGCCAACAACCAGCCGGACACGATCAGCGTCGGGCCGGCGACCGGCAAGAGCGTGGCGGTGATCGGCGCCGGGCCCGCGGGTCTGTCTGCGGCCAAGGACCTCGCCACGTACGGCCACGAGGTCCACATCTACGAGGCGCTGCCCTCGGGCGGCGGCACGACCCTCATCGGCGTGCCGGCGTTCCGGCTGCCGCGCGACGTCATCGAGCTGGACGTGACCTACGTCGCGCGCCATGGCGTCGAGTTCCACTACAACGTCGAGATCGGTCGCGACATCACGATCGACCAGCTCCGCGAGCGGCACGATGCGGTGGTGGTGGCCACCGGATGCATGTTCCCCGTGGCGATGAACGTCCCGGGCGAGGAGCTCGACGGGGTGATCTACGGCGTCGATTTCCTCAAGCGCGCCAACCTCGGCCAGGAGCAGTGGGTCGGGGAGCACGTCGTGGTCATCGGTGGCGGCTACACCGCCATGGACTCGTCGCGTACCGCGCTGCGCCTCGGGGCCAAGACGAGCACGATCCTCTATCGCCGCGGTCCGGACGAGATGGTGGTCGACGAGGAGGAGCAGCACGAGACCCGCTTCGAGGGCGTCCGTTTCGAGTACTTCGCCTCGCCGGTCGAGGTCCTGTCCGACGCCAACGGCAAGGTCACCGGCATGCGCTTCGAGCGCACCCGGCTCGGGCCGCCCGACGCCACCGGCCGGCGCAGCCCGGAGGCGATCCCCGGCAGCGAGTTCGTCGTCCCCTGCGACATGGTCATCCCGTGCACCAGCCAGGCGGCCGACAACAACGTCCTGGGCGAGTACGGCGCCAAGCTCAACCGCCACCTCGGGGTGACCGATGCGCGCTCGATCGTGGACGGCGGTTCAGTCTCCTCCTGGCGCACCGAGCCGCTGAACGGGACGACGCCGAAGCGGGCCGATGGCTCGCCGTACAACGCGGTCGACTTCGCGTTCGAGCGGGGCAAGATCACCATCAACGCCGACACCTTCGCCACCAGCGCGGACGGCATCTTCGCGGTCGGCGACTTCGTTACCGGCCCCGCCACGATCATCGAGGCCGCAGGGCTCGGCCGCCGCCTGGCCCGCTCGGTCGACCGGTGGCTGGCCGGCGTGCGCGGTGAGGAGCTCGAGGAGCTGCCGGTTATCAACCGCGCCACCATCACCCAGGCCCTCGAGCACGACATGCCCGACAAGTACGACGCCATCCGCCGCCAGCACATTCCGATGGCCCCCCCGGAGCTGCGCCGCGATTTCACCGGGCTGGTCGAGGTGGGGTACGACACGCGCAGCGCGGTCGCCGAGGGCAGCCGCTGCCTGCAGTGCAACCACAACATCAACATCGACGGGCCGCGCTGTATCCTGTGCGGGCTCTGCGCCGACGTCTGCCCCGAGGGCGTGATCTACATGATCGACAAGGCGCAGGTCGGTGGCGACGATCCGGAGGTCGAGCTCTTCCAGTCGTGGCCGCGCGGTATCGCCATGATCATCGACGAGGAGCGGTGCATTCGGTGCAACCTCTGCGTCGAACGGTGCCCCACGAACTGCATCACCATGGATCGGCTCGAGCTGGAGCGATTCACGCCTGACGGGAAGGTGCTGTTGGAAAGCTACAAGGACAACGTGCTCGGACAGATCGGCCAGCAGGCCGGGCCGGTGGTGCGCCGATGACCATGAACGAGCGGGGCAACCCGATCGTCCGCTGGGTCAAGGACTCGGGCGTGTGGCGCAGCTTCTTCCGCCAGCCGTACCCGACGACCAGCCGCACCCGCGCCCTGGCGGTGATGAACAACGTGTTCCTGCACCTGCACCCGGTGCGCGTCAAGAAGCACGCGGTCCGCTACACGTACACGTTCTGCCTGGGCGGGATCAGCTTCTTCCTGTTCCTGGCCCTGACCGTTACCGGCCTGTACCTGATGTTCTATTACGTGCCGTCGGTGAGCCGCGCCTTCCAGGACATCCAGGCCATCGAGACCAGCGTCGCGTTCGGCCAGCTCGTGCGCAACATGCACCGCTGGGCGGCGCACCTGATGGTCCTGACCGTGTTCCTGCACATGATCCGCGTCTTCTACCACGGCGCGTACAAGCCGCCGCGCGAGTTCAACTGGGTGGTCGGGATCCTGCTGCTCTTCCTGACCCTGATGCTCAGCTTCACCGGCTACCTGCTGCCGTGGGACCAGATCGCCTTCTGGGCCATCACGGTCGGAACGCAGATGGCGCTCTACGCACCGCTGCTGGGCGCCGAGTCGAGCTTCTTCCTGCTGGGCGGGATCGAGGTCGGCCAGAACACGCTGCTCCGCTTCTACGTGCTCCACGTCATCTTCCTGCCGCTCATCGCCGCCATCTTCATGATCGTCCACTTCTGGAGGATCCGGAAGGACGGCGGAATCAGCGGGCCGGTGTAGGAGCCTGATGGACCGATGACGATCGAAAAGCGTCCCAACGCCAGCGCCGACAAGAACGCGCCGACCCAGGCCCCGCGCGTGCCAGTCGTCGAGCGAGGGACCGGGCCCAAGCTGCCCGGGCCGCCCGGCGTCCCGGGCACCGAGCGCTTCCGGCTGCTGGCCTACGTCCGCCAGGAGTCGATGGTCCGCGTCGACAAGCGGCCCGACGAGACGGTCCTCACCTGGCCGCACCTGCTGCGCGCCGAGTTCCTGATGGCCGGGCTCATCAGCGCCCTGCTGGTGGTCGCCTCGTTCTTCATCAACGCTCCGCTGGAGGAGATGGCCAACGCCGGGAACACGCCGCACGTCGCGAAGGCGCCGTGGTACTTCCTGGGCCTGCAGGAGATCCTCAGCTATTTCAACGCCACCGTGGCCGGCGTCCTGGTCCCGCTGCTCTACCTTGGCGGTCTGGCGCTCATTCCGTACATCGACCGCTCACCGTACAAGGCGGCACGTGACCGGAAGCTGATCTGGATCTTCTTCCTGTGCCTGATGATTGGCGGCCTGCTGGTCACCTTCATTGGATCGTTCTTCCGCGGCCCCGGCTGGAACTGGGTGTGGCCGTGGGACGGGTTGTTCTTCACGCTATGACCGGCCCGGCTTCCTACGGCGAGGTCCACGGCCCGCGCGTCGGCGAGATGAGCCGGCGCAGCTTCATGCGCCGCATCGTCGGTGCGGGCGTCGGCCTGCTCAGCCTCCAGTTCCTGGCGGGCTCGCTGGCCTTCCTGTGGCCCAACATCCGGGGCGGGCTGGGGGGCCAGATCAGCATCGGGACCGCCGCCGACATCATCACCCAGTTCCCCGAATGGGCCGCCGGGACGCCGTACATCTACAACCCGGCGCGGCTGTTCATCGTCAACGTCCCCGCCGCCAAGGCCCTGGTCGAGGGCCAGACACCCGACGTCCCGGACCCGGGCACGACGTTCGGCGAGGACGTCCCGCTGGCGGATCGCTCCGTCCTGGCCCTCTATCGCAAGTGCCCGCACCTCGGCTGCCAGATCCCGCAGCTGTGCGAACAGAGCGAGTGGTTCGAGTGCCTCTGCCACGGCAGCAAGTACACGGTGCTCGGCGAGAAGCGCGACGGTCCGGCGCCGCGCGGCATGGACAGCTTCGCGGTCAGCGTGGGTGAGGATGGCGGGTACGTCATCGACACCAGCGAGGTCATCTCCGGGCCGCCGGTCGGCACGGCGACGTTCGACACCCGTGGCCCCGGCGACATGCCGCACTGCTCCGGATAGCGCGAGATGCGACTGAAGACGCTGGGTGCCATCGTGGTGACCGCGCTCGCGCTGTTCACGATGTTCTACTGGCTCACCGACAACATGCGGATGGGCGACTCGCAGGTGGCGCTCGAGGAGGAGGAGCTCGAGTACGCGATGACGGTCTTCGGACCCCCCGACGAGAACAACCCGGCCACCGCCAACTGTGCCCAGTGCCACGGCCCCGATGGACGCGGCGGCGGACCCGACGCCCCGGTGGCCGGCCCGAACCTTCATAGTGCGCGCGTCGCCGAGCGGCTGCGCATCAACCCCAATTACGTGCACCTCGTGATCAGCTACGGCGGCATCGTGGTGTCGGGCGATCCCAACTCACGCATGCCGGCGTGGTCGACCGAGGTGGGCGGGCCCCTCACCGTGCAGCAGATCGACGCCCTGACCGCGCTCGTCACCGAGTGGGCAGAGGAGGGCGCCGGCCAGTCGCAGGCGCCGGTCGAGAACACGGTCGAGGCCGGGGCCGAGGTGTATGTTGCCGCCGGCTGCGGCAGCTGCCACAACGCCGACCTGTCCGGGGTGGAGGGCGCCTTCCCGAACATCCAGAACCTCGCCGACGAGCTGGTGACCGACCTGCCGATCGTTCCGTCCGACCTCGACCAGATGCAGGCCGACTACGACGCGGACCCGCGCGACTTCCTGGCCAAGTGGATCCGCGACTCGTGGACCAACTACAACGGTGGCGAGACGACGGGCATGCCGCAGTACCCCGACACCCAGCTGCCCGACGACCAGCTGGAGGCGCTCATCACGTTCCTCCTCGAGGGGGATCACGGCTCATGACCGCCGCGCACTACCGGCCCCGTCGCCGACGCGGGCTGGCCGGCCTGTTCGGCAGCATCGACGACTTCATGAGCTGGCTGCTGTACGGCCACGAGACGTGGCTGGTGGCGCTGCTCAAGGGCGTGCCGCTGTTCATCTACGTCTACTTCCTGTTGACCTATGTCCCCAACTACGCCTACTACCTGTCGACGCAGTACCTGCTCAAGTTCAGCGACGACGTGGGCTTCCTGGTGGCGCAGGGGGTGGGGATCGGCAACTTCGTCGTGCTCGTCATCCTCGTGCTGTGGACGCAGGCCGCTCGCGGCCGGTCCGGTTTTGCGTGGAGCCTGGTCCGGATCCTCAACTTCCTGCAGCTGCTGGGTGTGCTGCTCCTCCTGATCCCCATGCTGCTGTTCAACCTGGGCGGCGGCACGTTCGTGCCGAACCCGGGCCAGAACCCCTTCCCGCTGCAGGCCTTCGCACTGGGCGCGATCGGGGCCGGCCTCGGCGCCGCCACGCTCGTCTACCTCTGGTTCGAATACCGCCGCGTGTCCGGGCGCGAGGCCGCCGAGGCGGCGGCCGAGAACGCGGCGTACCTCCCCGGCTGAGCCGCTCGCTGGCGCTCCACCTCGCCTGGTCGGGCATCGTCCTGGCGGTCGCCGCAATCGCCATCGGCACCGAGCTCGCCGCCGCCTGTCCGCCCGGTGGCGTCCTGAGCTTCGGAAGCTGCGACCGCGTGCGGCCGTTTGCCGTCGCCGTCGTCGCCGCGTCGGCAATCCTTTACGTCATCGGCCTGTCGGCGGTGCGCTGGTGGGTGACCGGCCTGCGTCGCCGGGGCGCGGCCGATGCGCGCGCGGCGCGTGACTGGTACCTGCTGGCGGCGGGCATCGGCCTGGTGGTCGTGCCGCTGTTCGCATTTACCACCCTGTCCGCCCTCCGCTAGCATGGACCGATGAGCCTGGCATCGCTTGACGAGCTTCGCACCCGCCTGGACGGCATCGCCGTCATCGACGGCGATCGCCTGACGGTCGCCGCCGCCGACCGTTTCCGCGACGAGCTGCTCGACGACCTCGTCTTCACCGCCGTCTTCGGCGCCGACGACGGGCTGCGCGACGCCGCGCGCTGGGTGATCTGGAGCGCATCCCAGGCGCTGGGCTGTGGCTCGGCATCGATCCACGAGCTGTACATGGCCCGCGGACGGGGCGAGATCCCGCCCACGGCATTCACGGTCCCAGCCATCAACGTTCGCGCCGCGACGTACCTCACCGCGCGCCAGGCCTTCCGCGCGGCGCTCGAACGCGATGCCGCGGCCGTCATCTTCGAGATCGCCAAGAGCGAGATGGCCTACACCGACCAGCGTCCCGCCGAGTACACCGCAGTCGTGCTGGCGGCGGCGATGCGCGAGGGCTGGAGATCGCCCGTGTTCCTGCAGGGCGACCACTTCCAGTTCAACGCGACCAAGTGGGCGGTCGATCCGGGCCCCGAGCTGGAGGGGATCAGGGACCTCACCCGCGAGGCGATCGGGGCCGGCTTCCTCAACATCGACATCGACTCGTCGACCCTGGTCGACCTGGCACTGCCGACGGTGACCGAGCAGCAACACACCAATGCCCAGAACACCGCCGAGCTGACGCGTCTCATCCGCATCCTGCAGCCCACCGGCGTCACCATCAGCGTCGGCGGCGAGATCGGCGAGGTCGGCAAGACGAACTCGACCGAGGAGGAGCTGCGCGCCTACCTCGACGCCTACCGCACCGAGCTGGCGGCGATGGGCGACGACGACCTGGCCCGCATCAGCAAGGTGAGCATCCAGACCGGCACCAGCCACGGCGGCGTGCCGCTGCCCGACGGCACGATGGCCGACGTCAGCATCGACTTCGACACCATGCGGCGCCTGTCGGCGGTGGCGCGCGACGAGTACGGCCTCGCCGGCTGCGTCCAGCACGGCGCCTCGACCCTCCCCGACGACGCGTTCGACCAGTTCCCCGCGCACGGGACGGCCGAGATCCATCTGGCCACCGGCTTCCAGAACATCCTGTACGACGGAGGCGGCCTGCCCGCCGACCTGCGCGCCGAGATGATGGCGTGGTGCACGGCCAACTGCGCCGACGAGCGCAAGGACGGCGAGACCGACGAGCAGTTCCTGTACAAGACGCGCAAGAAGGCGATCGGGCCGTTCAAGCGTCAGCTGTGGACGCTCCCCGAGGAGGCGGCCGAGGAGATCGGGGCCAACCTGCGCGCCAAATTCGGCCTCCTCTTCGACGAGCTCAAGATCGCCGGCACGCGTGCGCTGGTCGAGCAGCACGTGACCATGGTCCCGCTGCCCCGCCCGCGGCCGGCGGCGCTGGGTGGCGAGGCAGCGGCCGCGGTGCGCGCGGACGCGGCGGTGTTCGAGGACGACGGTTCGGGCGAGTAGCCCCTAGACCCCGAGCAGGCGCCGCAGCACGGGCTGATCGGCGAGGGCGATCAGGCGCCGCGTGCCGCTGACCGGCAGTGAGGCCAGCGCCTCGAGGGCCGACGCCAGCTCCTCCGGCGTCAGCTCGCCGACCAGGGCCCACAGGCGCGCTGTGGTCGTGTCGTCGAGCAGGGCGATGGTCGCGAACAGGCGCTCGATCGATGCGGCGTCGCCCTCGACCACGATCCCGACGCCGCGGTCGAAGCGCTGCACGAACTCGAGCAGGCCGGCGAGCCGGTCGCGCAGCCCCGCCAGCTCCGGGTCGTGGCCCCCACTCGCGGCCAGGCTGACGCAGCGCTCGATGACGGGCACCACCGGCTCCGTCTCGCGCACCTTGCGCGCGCGCGCCACACGGCGGAACCACTCCCAGTGGTCGCCGACCATGATCCAGGCCGCGGCCGCGGGGCCGCGCTGGCCTGAGCGCCGCGAGCCGTCGGCGCGCTCGACGAGGCCCCACTCCTCGCACTGGGCGAGGGCCAGGCTGGCGGCGCGATGGCTGATGCCCAGCGCGCGACGCAGCTCGGGCTCCGTGAGCGGGCCGCCGTGGGCGAGCATGTAGCCCTGCACCGCGGCCGTCGACGGGGCCACGCCCCACGAGGCGCCCAGCTCGCCCCAGGCGTGGGCGAACGTGCGGCGGATCTCCTCGGCACTCGGTAACGTGCTACTCACGTGAGCATGTTACCGCACGCGGGGAACGAACAGCGCCCCGGCGAGGTGCCGGGGCGCTTGGGCGGTTCGGCGATCGGCCCGGAGGAGGGCCGTATCGGTCTAGTGGCAGCCTCCGGCCTTGGCGGGCGAGCCGTCGGTGTTGAACGACGAGCCGCAGGCGCAGCTGCTGACGGCGTTCGGGTTGTTGATCGCGAACCCGGAGCCCATCAGGGAGTCGACGTAGTCGATCTCGGCCCCGTCGACGTACTGCTGGCTGAACGCATCGATGACGACGGGCACGCCGTCGTGATCCTCGAGCTTGTCATCCTCGGCGAGGCGATCGTCGAAGGCCAGCCCGTAGCTGAAGCCGGAGCAGCCACCGCTCTTGACGAAGAGGCGGAGGCGGGCGTCGGCCTTGCCCTCGCGCGAGCGCAGCTCGAGCACCTTGGCGGCGGCGGCCTCGGTCACGGTGACCAGCGGAGCGGCGCTCGGCGGCGCGGGAGTGGTGGCCTCGCGAGGCGTCTCGGAGAGAGTCATGGGTTCGGTCGTCTCCTTCCCGCGCCCGAGCGCGGATCGGTGATGGGGGATCGCTTCGAAAAGTATAGCAGCGGCCGTGCTTGATCCGGCAACCACCTGATCGTACACGTGCTCGCGGCAGCACGTCGACCCGGCGCGCGCTGCCATCGGTACACTAGCCCTGAGGGGCCGATGCCGGCCCATGATCCCGTACGCGAGGCAGCCCAGCGTGAGACTTGCCACCCGCATGGAGCGGATCGGGACCGAGACCGCCTTCGAGGCGGCAGCACGGGCACGTGCCCTGGAGGCGACCGGCCGCGAGGTCGTCCACCTCGAGATCGGCGAGCCGGACTTCGACACTCCGCGCCACGTCAGCGAGGCCGCGGCCCGCGCCCTGCTCGAGCACGGGGAGACCCACTACACCGCACCGACCGGGATCGCGCCGCTGCGCGAGGCGATCGTCGCCGACGTCGCACGCTGGAAGGGGATCGATACGGTGCCCGAGCGGGTGGTGGTGTCTCCGGGCGCGAAGCCGATCATGTTCTACGCCATGCTGGCCCTCGTCGACGCCGGCGACGAGGTGATCTACCCCAACCCGGGCTTCCCGATCTACGAGTCGATGGCCGCCTTCGTGGGCGGCCGCCCCGTCGCCGCGCCGCTGCGCGAGGAGAATGACTTCCGGGTCGACGTCGACGAGCTGGCCTCCCTGGTGACCGATCGCACGCGCCTGATCGTCATCAACTCGCCCCACAACCCGACCGGCTCGATCCTGACCGATGACGACCTGCGTCGGATCGCCGAGATCGCGGTCGAGCGCGACATCGTGGTTCTCGCCGACGAGATCTATGGGCGCCTCCAGTACGAGGGCACGCCGCTCTCGATCGCCACCCTGCCCGGCATGGCGGAGCGCACGATCACCCTCGACGGCTTCTCCAAGACGTACGCCATGACCGGCTGGCGGCTCGGGTACGG
>JAICQM010000184.1 GCA_025937875.1 Chloroflexota bacterium | reverse complement strand
CGGCGCGGCTGCGGACAGCGGTGCGGCGGTAGACGGCGCGACGGCACGCGCCAGGCGGACCTGGATCTCGCCGGCCTCCACCTCCAGCTCTTCGAGGCCCGAGGTCTCGAAGACGGGGGTCAGGATGTCAAGGGCACGCAGGACCGCGTCGTCGGCCATCAGCCGCCCCAGCGCCTGAAGACGAGCGTCGCGTTGTGGCCGCCGAAGCCGAAGCTGTTGCTGATGGCGACGGCGACCTCGCCCTGGCGGGCCTCATGCGGGATGTAGTCCAGGTCACACTCCGGATCGGGGTGGTCGAGATTGATCGTGGGCGGCATGCAGCCCTCGTTGATCGCCTTCACGCAGGCGATCGCCTCGATCCCGCCCCCTGCGCCCATGAGGTGGCCGGTCATCGACTTGGTGCTGCTGATCGGGACCTTGTAGGCCCGCTCGCCGAACAGCGTCTTGATGGCGGCCGTCTCGGACCGGTCGTTGGGCGGTGTAGAGGTGCCGTGGGCGTTGATGTAGTCGACGTCGTCGATCGTCAGCCCCGCGTCCTCGAGGGCGATCCGCATGCTGCCCACCGCGCCGCGCCCGCCGGGCGCCGGCAGGGTGATGTGCGAGGCGTCGTCGGTGGCGCCGTAGCCGACCAGCTCGGCGTGGATCGTCGCGCCGCGTGCCCGGGCGTGCTCGAGCGCCTCGAGGACCACGACGCCTGCCCCGTCGCCCATGACGAAGCCGTCGCGCTCCGCGTCGAACGGCCGCGAGGCCTTCTCCGGCTCGTCGTTGCGCTTCGTCGACAGGGCGCGCATGGCGCTGAAGGCGGCGACCGGGATCTCGCCGATGCCCGCCTCGGCGCCGCCGGCGATCATCACGTCCGCGTCGCCGCGCCGGATGATGTTGAGCGCATCGCCGATGGCGTGGTTGGAGCTCGAGCAGGCGCTCACCGTCGCGTAGTTCGGCCCACGGGCATTGGCGTAGATCGCGACGTAGCCTGCCGCCATGTCGGGGATCATCGCCGTCACAAGGAACGGACCGATGCGATCCACGCCCAGCTCGGCGGCCTCGATCACGTCGCGGATCATGGTGTTGATGCCGCCGATGCCCGAGCCGATGATGGCGCCGGTGCGCCAGGCGAGTGCCTCGTCCTCGATCGGGTTGGGCAGGCCGGCGTCAGCCATCGCCTCGGCGGTCGCCGCCCAGGCGTAGTGCACGTACCGATCGTTGCGCCGCACCTCCTTCTTGGGCATGACCGTGTCGGCGTCGAAATCCTTGATCTCGCCGGCGACCTTGCTCGCCACGTTGACCGGGTCGAAGCTGGCGATGCGGCGGATCCCGCTGCGCCCGTTGACCAGGCTGTCCCAGTACGAGGCGACGTCGTTGCCGATGGGCGTGATAGCGCCCATGCCGGTCACGACGACGCGTCGCTCGCCGTCACGCATCGGCCCGGCCTCCGGCGATCGCCTGGTCGCGTGGGATGATGAAGCTGATGGTGGCCTCCACCGCCGGTTCGCCGTCCACCGTCGCCACGGCGGTGGCGCGACCGAACATGCCACGCAGTTTGTCGAGCGTCACCTCGAGGCGCAGCGTGTCGCCGGGGAGCACCGTGCGCCGGAAGCGCGCCCCGTCGATGCCGGCGAACAGCGCCAGCTTGCCGCGGTACTCGGGCAGCGACAGCACGGCGACGGCCCCGGCCTGGGCCAGGGCCTCGATCATCAGCACGCCCGGCATGATCGGTCGCTCCGGGAAGTGGCCGGTGAACTGCGGCTCGTTGGCGGTCACCTGCTTGATGGCCACCACCCGCACACCGGGCTCGAGCTCGACCACGCGGTCGATCAGCAGGAACGGATACCGATGCGGAAGGATCCGCATGATCTCGGCCGCCTCGATCGGCAGCGCCAGGTCCGGCGCGTCGGTCGCGCCGGCCGGGGTCGTGTCGGTCGTCATCGGTCTTTCGTCTCCATGGGTCTCAGGTCAGCTCTCGGCCGCCACGAAGGCGGCCGGTCCGACGCGATCGAGCAGGTTGGTGCTCACCTCCGCGTCGAGGAAGGTCGGGTTGTCGATGATGCCGCGGTGGAACGGGATGTTGGTCTTCACGCCGCCGATGTGCAGCTCGGCCAGCGCACGCCGGCCTCGTTCCAGCGCGTGGGCCCGGTCGTCGCCCCACACGACGAGCTTGGCGAGCAGGCTGTCATAGAACGGCGGGACCTCGTAGCCCGGGTAGAGATGGGTGTCGACGCGCACGCCCGGGCCGCCGGGGAGCCATAGCTCCTCGACGACGCCGGTCTGCGGCGCGAAGTTGTCCGAGGCGTCCTCGGCGTTGATCCGGAATTCGATGGCGTGACCGCGGAAGGCGACCGCCTCCTGGGTCATTGCCAGCCGCTCTCCCGCCGCCAGCCGGATCTGCTCGCGGATGAGGTCGATGCCGGTGATGGCCTCGGTGACCGGGTGCTCGACCTGGATCCGGCAGTTGATCTCGATGAAGTAGAAGTTCCCTTCGCGATCAAGGAGGAACTCGAGCGTGCCGGCGCTCTGGTAGCCGGCCGCCACCACGCTGCGGATGGCGAGGTCGCGCAGCCGCTGCCGGGCGGCGTCGTCCATCGCCGGCGACGGCCCCTCCTCGATGATCTTCTGGTGCCGGCGCTGGACGCTGCAGTCGCGCTCGCCGAGATGGATGCCGTTGCCGTGCTGGTCGACGAGGACCTGCACCTCGACGTGACGCGACTCCTCGATCCACTTCTCGAAGTAGATGGAGTCGTCGCCGAAGGCGGCCTGCGCCTCGCTCCTGGCCAGCGGGAGCGAGGTCTCCATCTCGCGCGGGCTGCGGACCAGGCGCATCCCGCGGCCGCCGCCGCCGGCCGAGGGCTTCAGGAGCAGCGGATAGCCGGCCTCGCCGGCCTGGGCCAGCGCGTCGTTGAGGTCGGTGACGATCCCGCGGCTGCCCGGCACGGTGGGCAGGCCATGGGCGGCCAGCATGCGGCGCACCGCGTACTTGGAGGCGAATTGCTCGAGCACCTCGGCCGACGGACCGATGAACGCCACGTCGTGCGCCGCGCAGGCCTCGGCGAAGCTGGCGTCCTCGGAGAGGAAGCCGTAGCCGGGATGGATGGCGTCGGCCCCGGTGATGAGTGCGGCGCTGATGACGGCGGGCTGGTTCAGGTAGCTCTTGCGCGCCTCGGCCGGACCGATGCACACCGCCTCGTCGGCCAGCCGCACGGCCAGGGTGTCACGATCCGCCTCGCTGTAGGCGACGACCGCCGGCACCCCGAGGTCGCGGCAGGCGCGGAGGATGCGCACCGCGATCTCGCCGCGATTGGCGATGAGGATCTTCGAGAACATCAGACCGACGCCTCGGCGGTTCGGATGGCCGTGGCGGCCCGGGCGACCCCGTCCGGGTCGCCGGCGGCGTGCAGGCGCGCACCGGTCACGATCCGCTTCACCATGCCGGTCAGCGCCGCCCCGGGGCCGCATTCGACGAATGTATCGACGCCCTCACCGGCGAGGCGCTCGACGCAGGCGACCCACTCCACCGGGGCGCTGACCTGCCGCGCGAGCAGGGCGCGGATCTCGAACGCGTCGGTGATGGGGTCCGCGGTGACGTTGCTGATGAGCGGGATGCGGGCGTCGCGCCACGTGGCGTCGGCAAAGGCACGTCCCAGCGCCTCGCCGACGGACCGCATGTGCGGCGAGTGGAACGGCCCGGAGACGCGCAGCGGCATGACCCGCTTCGCGCCGGCGGCGGCGAGGGCTTCGCCGGCGGCGGCGAGCGCGCGGCGCAGCCCGGAGATGACGACCTGGCCCGGGGCGTTGTCGTT
>JAICQM010000095.1 GCA_025937875.1 Chloroflexota bacterium | reverse complement strand
GAGTTCCAGCGGCTCGCTGCCCGCACCCGGCAGGTGGGCATGCTGCTCGGCGTGCTCACCATCCTGCTGGTCATCACGATGGTGGTGAAGCCGGGGAGCTGACGACCCGCTACTCGATCCCGCGCTCGGCGTACTCGTTGTTGCGAACCGCCTGCCCGTGGATCGTGCGCAGTCGCAGGCCGAGCATGATGAGCAGCACGCCGAACACCAGCGCGAAGCCGCCGATCAGCCAGGTCAGGGTCACGACGCCCATGGTCGGGAATATGAACAGCAGCAGGCCGAACAGGATCGAACCGATGCCGGCCAGGACCAGCCACAGCTCGCCGGAGATCTGCGCGCGGAGCTTGATCGCGCCGTAGATCTCGAGCGCGCCGGTGATCACGGCCCAGGCCCCGATCACCAGCACCAGCGCCACCGCGGCCGTGCCCGGCAGCAGCACGGCGATGATGCCGGCCGCGATGCCCAGCAGCCCCTCGACCACCGACCACCACCAGTTCCGGTCCTGGCTGCGCGTGCGCCAGCCGGCGATGAGCCCGGTCACGCCGTCGATGATCGCCCACGCCGCGAACAGTGCCACCAGGGCGATCGCGGCCAGGGCCACGTTCAGGAAGGCAAGCACCCCGAACAGGATCGCCAGCACGCCCCGCAGGACGAACGCCCACCACACCCGGGCGAGCACGATCACGGCGGTGAAGTTGAGGCCCATGGCCGATACCCACGTGCGACTGTTGCGTTGAGATCGTAGCGAATTGTCAGCGGGTGGCGGCCTGCGGATGCGTGGCGGTCACCGCGTCCAGGAGTCGCTGCGACGACGCGGCGATCTCCTGCACTGCCGCCTCGAACGCGGCCTCGTTGGCGGCCGACGGCTTCCGGTATCCGCTCACCTTGCGCACGAACTGCAGCGCGGCGGCCTCGATCTCGTCCTCGGTCGCCGGCACCGGGCCGACGCGGAGCGTCTTGATGGATCTGCACATGGCGACAGCGTAGCGCGACCGGCGACCGGGCGACTCAGGCCTCCGCCAAGAGCTCTTCGAGCGAGTCGATGACGCGGTCGGCGGCCGAGACATCGGCCTCGGCGAACTGCGGGACCGCGATGCAGGCCAGTCCGGCGGCCTTGGCGGCGGCGATGCCGGACGGCGAGTCCTCGAGCGCCAGCGCGTCGGCCGGCGCCACGCCCAGCCGGCGGCAGGCCTCCAGGTAGATGTCGGGTGCCGGCTTGGCATTGACCACGTCGTCGGAGGTGACGACTGCGTCGAAGGCATCGGTCAGGCCGGCGGCCAGCAGCGCGGCGTCGACGAGGCGGGTGGGCGAGTTGGAGGCCACCGCCAGCGGCAGCCGTCCCCGAAGGCGCGCGACGAGCTCGACGGCGCCCGGCCGGGCATCCACCTGGCGCTGGAGCTGCTCGTACATGAGGTCGATCATCTCGTCGACCAGGACCCGTCCCTCGGCCAGCGGGCGACCCAGCCGCTCGGCGAAGTACACCGCCGTGGTCTCGAAGCTGGTGCCGATGACCGCCATCTTGTCGTCCCACGTGAACTCGCCGCCGTGACGGCGGAAGAGCTCGACCTCGGCCGTGTGCCACAGCACCTCGGTATCCAGCAGCAGGCCGTCCATGTCGAACACGACCGCCCGGTACCGATGGCGCAGCGACTCCCCCAAGTCAGCCGGCGCCGAAGAAGGACCCGCCGCGCTCGGCCAGGGCGCGCAGGAGCGGCGTGACCCGGTAGCGCCCATCGGGGACCGAGGCGTGCAGCGCGTCGAGCGTCGCGACCACGCTGGCCAGGCCCAGCCGCTCGCCCCACTCCAGCGGCCCGTGCGGGTAGTTGGTTCCCAGCCGCATGGCGGTGTCGATCGCCGTCGGAGCGGCCACGCCGTCGGCGACCGCCGAGGCGGCCTCGTTGACGATGGCGGCCAGGATGCGGGCCTCGATGCCGCCGGTGTCGAGCTGTGGCGGCGGCGGGGCGTCCGCCGGCCGGCGCTGCAGGCCGCTCCACGGGACGGGGTCGGCATCGGTCGGATAGTCGTAGAAGCCGCCGCCCGTCTTGCGTCCCAGGCGTCCGGCGTCGACGAGGGTCCGCTGCAGCGGGTGGGGCCGGTAGCGCGGGTCGCCGAAGAACTGCTCCCAGACGCTGACGCTGACCGCGAAGTTCACGTCGGCCCCGATGGCGTCGATGAGCTGGAACGGCCCCATCCGGAAGCCGGCGTCGCGCATCGCGCCGTCGACCCGCGGCACGTCCGCCAGCCCGTCGCCCACGATCCGCAGCGCCTCGAGGTAGAACGGCCGCGCCACGCGGTTGACGATGAAGCCCGGGGCGTCGGCGGCAACGACCGGCGTCTTTCCCAGCCGGCGGGCCAGGAGCGCGATCGCATCGGTCACCGGTGGCGCGGTCATGGGCCCCGCGATGACCTCGACCAGTGGCAGGAGCGGCACCGGGTTGAAGAAGTGCATCCCGGCTACGCGCTCCGGGCGCGACGTGGCGGCGGCGATCCGCGCCACCGACAGCGAGCTGGTATTGGTGGCCAGGATCACGTCCGGCGCGGCAGCCGCGTCGAGGCGTGCGAATGCATCGCGCTTGAGGGCCAGGTCCTCGGGAATGGCCTCGATGACCACGTCGGCCGCGGCCAGCTCCTCGAGGGTCGCCGCCCCGGCCATGCGCCCCAGAGCCGCCGCACGGGCCGCCTCGTCCAGCTGGCCCTTCTCGACCCGGCGCGCCAGGAAGCCGTCGATGCGCGTCCGTGCCCGATCCCAGGCCCCCGCCACCGGGTCGTGGACCATGACCTCCAGCCCCGCCTCGGCGGCGACCTGCGCGATTCCGGCGCCCATGGTCCCGGCGCCCAGCACCCCCACCCGCGCGACCTCGCGCGGGGTCATCGGCCGCCGAAGCGCGGCTCGCGCTTCTCGGTGAACGCGGCGACGCCCTCAACGTGGTCATCGGTACGGCCGGCGAGCTCCTGGAGGGCCGCCTCCGCGTCGAGGCTCTCGGCCAGGTCGTCGTCCTCGGCGCGGTTGATGAGGCGCTTGGTGAGACCGATGCCGCGGGTCGGCCCAGCCGCCAGCCGCTGCGCGAGCTCCGCGGCCGCACCGGCGAGGTCGCTTCCCGGCACCACGCGCACGACGAGCCCCGCGGCATGCGCCTCGGCTGCACCCAGCGTCTCGCCGCCGTACAGGATCGCGGCCGCGCGATGGCGTCCCAGGGCCCGGACCAGGGTCCGGGTCAGACCCGAGTCGGGCACGAGGCCGATGCGGTCGAAGGCCGGCAGGAAGCGGACGTCCTCGGCGGCCACGACGAGGTCGGCGGCCAGCGCCAGGCTCATCCCCGCCCCGGCGGCGACGCCGTTGACCGCGGCCACGACCGGCTTCTCGAGCTCCCGGAGAGCGCGCACCAGGGGGTTGTACTCGGCGACCAAGACCCGGCGGAACGCGCGCTCGCCGCTCCCGCCCCGCAGGTCGGCACCGGCGCAGAAGGCGCGGCCGGCACCGGTGAGCACCGCGGCCCGCACCGCGTCGTCGCGGGCGACGCTCTTCAGCGCCGCCAGCAGCTCGGCGCGCAGGCCGGCGTTCAGGGCGTTGAGCGCCTCGGGGCGGTTGAGCGTCAGGGTCGCCACGCCATCGATCGTTTCGACCAGCAGGTGGGCGGGGGCAGGCGCGTCAGGCATCGGCGCCGATTGTAGGGCTCCGCGCATCGGTCACGCGGACCTGGGGCATCCAGCGCAGGGTCAGGACCAACGTCAGCGCCGACGTGCCGAGCAGGATGAGGTAGATCCAGCCCAGCCCGGTGACGAGCCCGTCGCGCGCGACGGCGAGGTCGGCGGGCGCGATGCCCGAGCGCGCGAACGGGTCGAGGACGGCGGACGCCAGCGGCCCGACGGCGACGGCAAGGAGCGCCCCGAGCACGCCGACCCCCACCGAGCCCCCGATGGTGCGACTGAACTGCACCAGCCCGGTCGCCTGTCCGCGGCGCTGCCACTCGACCGCGTTCTGGACGGTGACGACGGTGGTCGTGCTGATGAAGCCCATCCCGAAGCCGACAACGCCGCAGGCCACCGCAACCGGCAGCGGATCCGGCATGCCTGCGGCCAGCCCGAGGAGCGCGCTGCCACCGACGAGCAGGGTCGACCCCACGATCATCAGCGGCCGTCCGCCGAAGACGAGCAACAGCCGGCCGGCGATGATCGAGGCGATCGGCCAGCCAATGCTCATCGCGCCCACCGCCAGCCCGGCCGTGAGCGGCCCGCGACCCTGTACCCCCTGGATCAGCGGCGGGACATACGCCGTCAACCCGAACATGACGACGCCGGCCAGGGTGCCGATCGCCAGCGATGCCCCGACCACCGGAATCCGGAACAGGGACACGTCGATGAGCGCCTCGCTCCGCGACATCGCGCCGCGCAGGAACAGCCACAGCAGGACGACCGACCCGACGAGCGAGCCCAGCACCAGCGGCGAGGCGAGCCCCGCGTCGGCCAGCTCGGTCACGCCCAGGAGGAGCAGGGTGATGCCGCCGGTGAGGGTGACCACGCCCGCCCAGTCCAGGCGGCGGCGGTGACGTTCGACCCGCTCGTGCAGCACCGCGCCGATGATCCCGGCCGCCAGCAGCCCGACCGGCACGTTGATGTAGAAGACCCAGCGCCAGCCCACGGTGGAGGTCAGGATGCCGCCGATGAACGGGCCGGCGATCGCCGAGACGCCCCATACGCTGCTGAAGAAGCCCTGCATCCGCGCCCGCTGCCGGGGATCGAAGATGTCGCCCACGATCGTGAACGCGATCGGCTGAACGGCGCCCGCACCGAGCCCCTGCACGGCGCGGAAGACGATCAGCTGCAGCATCGACTGGCTGACGCCGCACAGCATCGAGCCGCCGATGAACAGGGCCAGGCCGATGAGCATGATCGGCTTGCGCCCGTGCTGGTCGGCGAGCTTCGACCAGATCGGGACGGTGGTCGTCGCGGTCAGCAGGTAGCTGGCGAAGACCCAGCCATACTGGTCGATTCCGCCCAGCTGGCCGATGATCGTCGGCATCGCGGTCCCGACCACCGTGGCGTCGAGGGCGGCCACCGCGATCCCGGCCATGACCCCGGCGGTGATGAGCAGCTGCTCACGCGTGATCGGCCGGTTTTCAGGGGGCATCGGGCGATTCTGGCATGGACCGATGGTCACCCGTTACGTCACCAGTCATATGGTCTTGACTGGTGATCTTGATGCGCGGTACAGTCGCGTCCCGCCCCACAGCCGATCAAGGAGCCATGCCGCATGGACCGACCCGCCGTCGAGCAATGGATCGCCGCTTACCGCCGCGCCTGGGCGAGCGATGCGCCGGCCGATATCGCCGCCCTCTTCACCGAGGACGCCACCTATTCGCCCTATCCGTGGCCCCGCGATCGGGAGCCGTGGCGAGGGCGCGACGTCATCATCGACAAGTGGACCGAGCGCGGTGACTCGGGCGCCGGCTGGCGCTTCGACCACGAGGTGCTCGCCGTCGATGGCGACACCGCCGTCATCGAGGGCTGGACCTACTACGACCCCACCGACGCGACGCCACACGAGGACGCCTACGCCAATATCTGGGTGGTGCGCTTTGCGACCGACGGGCGCGCCCGCTCGTTCGCCGAGTACTGGGTCCAGCGCCCGGTCCGGGAGGAAGCGACGGAGGCCTGACCGGGCCGTCACATGACGAAGCCGGCCGCCCGGGTGGGCGGCCGGCAATCGGTCTCGATGTTCCGGGGGTCAGACGCTGCTGCGTCGCCCGGTGAGCATCTGGAACACGAACACCACGATGATCGCGCCGACGATGGCGGCGATGAGGGTCGTGATGTCGAAGCCGGTCAGCCAGTCGTTCTTCGCGGTCAGCGTGGCGAACAGCCAGCCACCGACGAGGGCGCCGACGATGCCGGCAATGAGGCCACCGATGGGGCCGTAGCCCTCGTCACCGGGAACGACCTTGCTGGCGATCCAGCCGGCGATGGCGCCGACGATGAGCCAAGAGAGAATACCCATGGAATCCCTACCTCCGATTACGCCCTGGCACGAAGTCCCAGGGCTGCCCCCCGTTGGACGTGCTTCAGCAGCGTGATCGCAAGTTGCGTACCAAAACGGTCGATGGCTTGGCCACTCCGTGAGGAAGGTTACGCGGTGAGGACGTAGAAGACGCCGGGATCGTGGAATCCGGCCGCAGCATACAACCGGTGCGCAACCTTGCGTTGCGTTCCGGACTCCAGCACGCAGGCGTAGGCGCCGTGTTCGACGGCCAGCGCGAGGACCGTATCGAGCAGGGCGGCACCGATCCCAGCACCGCGCGCGCGGTCGGCGACGACGAGCTCGGCGATCCAGGCCTGGGGCTCGGTCATGTAGAACGGCCGGCGCAGGACGAGCGTGGAGAGGCCCATGACGTCGCCTTCGCGCTCGGCGACGCGCGCGTGCGCGTCGGGACGGCGCAGGTGATCCTCGAACGCGCGGCGCACCGCCGGCTGGCGCTCCGCGGACGGCACCGGTACGCCCATCTCGCCCAGGAGGCGGGTCACCGCCTCGAAATCGTCCGGCCGCGCCTCGCGCAGCTCGACGTCGGCGGGGGGCTGGATACCCCGCGGCGCCACTGGCCGCTGCTGGAAGTGATGCCCGCTCTCGACGAAGCCCAGCGACTCGTACAGCGCCCGCGCCGGCGCATTGTCGCCGGCGACCTCGAGCATGATCGAGTCGCCCTGGCGAAGGCGCCACTCGGCGATGCAGGCGGCGACGAGCGCGCGCCCGATCCCCCGTCCTCGCGACCCGGGGCGCACCACCAGGTCGGACAGCCAGCCCTGGAACCGCGCGTGGCCGAGGCGGCGGCGGAACCAGAAGAGCGCCATTCCCGCCGGCTCGCCATCGGCCAGGGCAATGAACGGGCTGGCATCGGGCGAGTTGACCATCGCGTCGAACCAGGCACGGTGCGGCTCGGATGGCCCATCGGTAAGGCCGTACAGCTCCCGCGCCATGCGCAGGGCGACCTCGAGGTCGTCGCGGCCCACCGGACGCAGCTCGACGCCGGGCGGCGTGCGCACCGCCAGCCCGCCGACGGGGTGGTCGGGGTTGCCCAGGCTCATCGGCCCTTGAAGTCGGGTGTCCGCTTCTCCAGGAAGGCGGCCATCCCCTCCTTCTGGTCCTCGCTGGCGAAGAGGAGGTAGAAGAGGCGCCGCTCGTGGGCCAGCGCATCGGTCAGGCTCATCTCGTACGCGGCGTTGACCGCCTCCTTGGCCAGGCGCAGCGCAATCGGCGAGCGGGTGGCGATCTGCGCGGCGAGCGCCAGCGCGTCCTCGACGCACAGCTCGTCCTCGGTGACGCGCGCCACCAGGCCGGCGGCCTCGGCCTCGTGGGCCGTGATCGGGTCGCCGGTCAGGATCATGGCCATCGCCTTGGCCTTGCCGATCGCGCGCGTCAGGCGCTGCGTGCCG
>JAICQM010000003.1 GCA_025937875.1 Chloroflexota bacterium | reverse complement strand
GCCGGTGCGGTCGCTCAGCGCACCGAGGACCGGCGAGACGAGCGCGTTGAGCAGCACCGAGAGGCTGCTGGCCGTGACGAAGGCGAACGTGCCGGCCGTCTCGCCCATGAAGCTCGTGACCCACGGTCCCATCGCGAAGCTGACGATGGCGAAGCTGAAGATCGTGTTCGCGAAGTCGTAGAGCGCCCACGCCGCGCCGTCGACCGCGCTGCCGGAGCGGGTCAGGCTGCCGAGCCCGCGTGCCGGTCGGGTCGGGGCGAGGGCGGTCACCCGCGGATCATACCGATGCGCGTTCCGCGTGTTCCGTGCCCGCGTCCGCGTTGGTGTTGCGTTTGTGGCGGGTGCAAGCAACGGTCAACTTGGACCCGCTGCGTGCCCGACAACGCGCGCAAGCGGCTCCAACGTGGCCGAATCGTGCTTCCTCGTGCAACATTCGGCCACGATCAGGCGGCCGGCGGCACCAACTTGACCGTTAATTGCTGGGGCGGCAACGTCGCCCGATCAGGAGAGCCCGGGCTTCTCCGCCACCACGCCGGGCATCGCGCGCGCGGCGTGGGCCGCTTCGGCGAGGCGCCTCACGGCCTCTACCGAGCGTGGCCAGAGGTGGACGATGAGGTGGCTGATGCCGAGCGCCTCGTAGCCCGCCAGGGCGCGAGCCACCTCCGCGGTCGTGCCGCGGATGGCGGTGTCCGGGCGGTCATCGTCCGCGTCGGACACGGCGACGAAGATGCCGGCGCTCTTCTCGAGCGTAGCGGGATCGCGGCCGGTGCGCTCGAGGGCGGCGTCGAGACGCTCGAGACGGGCGCGCAGCTCGTGCGCCTCGTCGGGATGGCCGTACCAGGCCGCGTTCCACTGGTCGGCGTGGCGAGCCACGAGATCGAGCATGCGCGGCTGCTTGCCGGCGATGAGGATCGGCGGCCCGGCAGGGCGAGGTCCGCGCGGGATGATCTCCGCATCGACCGCGCGGTGGTATCGGCCCTCGAACGTCACCGAACCGGTGCGCACCAGCGGGACGATGATCTCGAGCGCCTCGGCGAAGCGGCTGACGCGATGATCGAACGGGTAGCCGAAGGCGTCGAACTCCGGCTCGTGCCAGCCGCAGCCGAGGCCCAGCGTGAACCGGCCAGCGCTGACCTCGTCCAGGGTGGTGGCCATCTTGGCGGTGAGCGCCGGGTTGCGAAATGGCGCGCACAGGACCAGCGGACCGATCTCGACCCGGCCCGTCACCGCCGCCACCGCCGACAGGATCGTCCACGCCTCGTGGATGCCCCTGGTCCCCTCCTCGTCCGGGGATCGGAACAGCACGTGGTCGGCGCACCACACCGAGTCGAGCCCACCCTCCTCGGCGGCGATGGCCATGTCGCGGAACAGGCGCCATGAGCCGGGCTCGCGGAGCAACTCCTCCTGGCCGATGGGGAGCATGAGACCGATCTTCATTGGTCCATCCTACGGGGCCGCTGCGCCACGCGACACGACGCGCTACCCTTCGATCGGCCCGCCCCACCCGAGCACCGGAGATCCGCGTTCATGCGCACCAAGCTGCTGGCGATTGGCATCGCCGCCGCAGGCCTCGCGTCGGCAGGCGTCGCCGCGCTCGCCATCTGGCGCAGCATCGGCCGCGAGCCGGTGGACCCGCCGGCGCCACCGTTCGTGCCGCCGGGTGTCGTACCGGGGGCCGGCGCCGCTACACCGCCACGGCCCGAGCCACCGCACGACCGCATCGCGCACAACGGGATCTTCGCCGCGCTGGGCCGCGCGACCTACCGTTGGCGACGCTGGCTGCCGGCGCTCGGCGTGCTGCTGGTCATCGGCCTCAATGCCTGGTCGTTCACGGCCGCCGGGCGCCTGAGCCAGGGCGGCTGGCAGATCGCCGGGTCCGAGGCCGCCGAGGGCGAGGCGCTGCTGGCGGATCGCTTCGGCGAGCAGGCCTCGACCATGATCGTCATCCTCACCGACCCCGACGGCGATGCCGCCTCGGAGGACTTCCAGGCCACCGTCGACGATGCGGTGGCGCCGCTCGCCGGTGAGCCGATCGTCGATGAGGTCCTCACCTACGCCGACGTCGGGGACCCGTCCTTCGTGAGCCGCGACGGGAGCCGCACCTTCGCCATCGTGCGCCTGACGCAGGAGATGGAGGATGCGGTCGACGACGTCGAGCACCTTGCGAGTCTCGTCCGGGAGCCCGAGGGCGTCGAGACCATCGTCACCGGCATCCCGGTCATCCAGCACGAGTTCAACGAGGCCGTCGAGCGCGACCTGGTACAGGCCGAGCTCATCAGCCTGCCGATCGCGATGCTGATCCTCCTGGCCGTCTTCGGAACGGTGGTCGGCGCCGTCCTGCCCATCGTCATCGCCGCGCTCGCGCTGCCGACCTCGATCGCCGTCATCGGGCTGCTGGCCAACATCACCGAGATGAGCATTTTCGTCACCAATGTGACGACCATGATCGGTTTGGCGCTGTCGATCGACTACTCGCTGTTCATGGTGAGCCGCTTCCGTGAGGAGCTCCGTCATCGGTCGGTCCAGGACGCGGTCGAGCACACGATGGCAACGGTGGGCAAGGCAGTGGCGATCAGCGGGATCGCGGTCGCCATCGGCCTGGCCAGCCTCACCGTGTTCGAGTCGCCCGCGCTGCGCAGCATGGGCCTGGGCGGGATCACGACCGTGATATCGACGCTCGTCTTCGGGCTCACGGTCCTGCCGGCCCTGCTCGGCATGCTCGGCCCGCGTGTCAATCGCCTCCGGGTGCCGATGCCGCGCGCGCTGCGGCTCATCGAGGACGACCCCGCGGCGGCCGACGCACGCCACGGCCACGGCGTCTGGAGCCGCATCGCGCGCCGCGTGATGCAGCGGCCGTTGCTCGTCGCGACCCCCGTGCTGCTGGTGCTGGTGCTTGCCGGCCTGCCCTTCTTCGGCATCCAGCTCTCGACCGGTGGCAACCTCGACGACCTGCCGCCGTCGGCCAGCGTGACCGGTTTCCGGGTCCTCGCCGACGAGTTCCCGGCCGGCGACAGCGACCCGATCCAGGTCGCGGTGCGCACCGAGGACGCCGTGCTCGACGATGGCGCCGTCGACCCGGCGTTCATCGAATCGCTCGAAGCGTACGTCAGCGACCTGGCGGCGCTCGACGGCGTGAGCGACGTCGCCAGCCTGCTCGATCCTCCGGCCGGGATGGCGGAGGACGCCTATCGCCAGCTTATCGCGCTGCCGGATGCACAGCGACCGGCCGAGGCGGCAGGCATCGGTGCCTGGCTCGAGCGCTCGGTGGCCGCCGACGTGACGCGGGTGGACGTCTTCAGCCCCCGCCTTCCCGATTCCGCCGAGGGCCGCGACCTCGTCGACGACGTCCGGGCGGTTGCGGCACCGGCCGGCACCGAGGTGCTGACCGCCGGACTGTCGGCCCGCTCGCGTGACTTCATGGCGAGCTTCGGGCACTCGGTCCCGTATGCGATCGCGATCGTGGTCGGCGTCACCGGCGCCGTCCTGTTCCTGACCTTCGGGTCGATCCTCCTGCCGCTCAAGGCGGTGCTGATGAGCCTGCTGAGCATCACGGCCAGCTTCGGTGCGCTGGTGTGGATCTTCCAGGACGGCAACCTGTCCGGCCTGCTCGGCTTCGACGCGTCGGGGACGGTCATCGCCTCGACCCCGATCCTCATGTTCGCGATCCTGTTCGGCCTGTCGATGGACTATGAGGTCTTCCTGCTGTCGCGCATCCGCGAGCGGTACCTCATCACCGGCGATAACACCCGCGCCGTGGCGGAGGGCATCGGGATCACCGGCGGCATCATCACCGGCGCGGCGCTCATCATGGTCGCCGTCTTCGGGGCGTTCGCCCTCTCGTCGGTCTCACTGATCAAGTCCCTCGGCTTCAGCATGGCGCTGGCCGTCCTCATCGACGCCACGGTGGTGCGCGGGATCCTGGTGCCGGCGTTCATGCGCGTCATGGGCCGCGCCAACTGGTGGGCGCCGCGCTGGGTGCAGCGCCTGGTGGCCCGGGTGGGGCTCTACGAGGGCGACGTCACGACCGGCGGGCCACGTCCGGATCCGGCGCCCGAGGCAGCGTGATCGTCTCGGCCGCAACGCCGGCCTGGGCGCTCGACCTGGTGGCGCTCGTGTGCGGGGAGGCCGGCGTCGCACCGCCGGCGCGGCTGCGCTGGACGCGGCGCGACCGCGAGCGCGCTTCGGGCGTGACCCGCCACCGCACGCGGTTCATCGGCGTCAACGCGGGCCGGGACGAGAGCGATGCGCGCCAGACCCTGCTCCACGAGCTCGCGCACTGGCTGACGCCGCCAGCGACCCGGCGCGGCCGCGTCCGGCATCACGACCGGCGCTTCTACGCCGTCGCCTTCGAGCTGTACGCTCGCCACGCCGAGGGAGGTGCCGCCGCGCTGGCCCGCGAGGCGTCGCGCTACCCGAGCGCCATCGGTCATGCCCGAGCGCTGGCGGTGCCCGGTGCCGAGGCGGCGTGGCGTGAACGTCGGGCCGGGCGGCGTCCGCAATCCCCGGCGCGTGTCCTCGTGCCTGAGCACACGGTGCGCCTCGGGCGCGACGGGCGCTGGCACGTGTGCACCGTGTGCGGGGCGCGGATCGTGGGCGTCAGCCTGTCACGACTGCTGCGCTCGCGGCGCCGGTCCCTCCGCCACGTGCTCCTCACCCGCGCTCCCGGCTGAGCCGCCCGCGTCGAGGCCGGCCAGCGCGGGCTGGAGGAGGAGCGGCAGCACCGTGGCCGCGAACAGCGTGCTGATCCCCACCAGGATCAGGCGCACGTCGACCAGCTCGGCAACGAAGCCGGTGACGACGACGCCGATGGGGATGGCCGCGTTGACGATCGTGGTGTGGGCGCCGAACACGCGCCCGCGGACCTCCGGCTTGACCCGGGTGCCGAGCACAGTGAGCACGATGGGGCCGACCGGACCGATCCCCAGGCCGCTCAGTACCTGCGCGACCGCCGCCACCGGCAGCGACGGCGCCGCCGCCAGCAGGAACGGCGACAGGCCGGCCACCGCCACGCCGACGGTGAGCACCGGGCGCCGGCCGAACCGGCGCACCAGGCGCGCCGAACCCAGTGCCCCGGTCAGCGTACCGACGCCGAAGGCCGCCACCAGCAGCCCCTGGTCGGCGGCGACGCCCCCGGTGGCGACCACGTAGAGCGGCAGCAGCACGAAGAAGATCGGGTTGAGGAGCACGTTGACGGTGCCGCTCACCGCCATCAGCGATCTGATCAGCCGGTCGCGCCACAGGAGCGCCACCGCGTCCCGCAGGCGCCACGCCTGGCGCGCCTCGTGGGCCACGGCCATCCGCGGCACCCAGATCGCGACCAGGACCGTCGAGACGGCGAAGGTCACCGCGTCGACCAGCATCGTGAGCTCGGGGCCGACGGCGACCACGAGCACGCCGCTGAGCAACGGTCCGGCCAGGATCGTGAGGCGCCGGACCGTCTCGCTCATGCCGTTGACCGCGGCCAGGTCCACCCCGTCACGCTCGGCGAGCGCGGGCAGCAGCACGCTGCGCCCGGTGGCGCCCGGCATGTCGAGCACCGTGCCCAGGAACGCCAGCGCGGCGAGCAGCCAGAGCGGCAGCCAGCCGGCGAGGGCCAGAAGCCCGATGGCCGCGATCGTGCCGCCCGAGGCCAGGTCGCTCACTACGCTGGCGGCGCGCCCGCCGATGCGGTCGACGATGATCCCCGCCACCAAGGCCCCGAACAGCAGCGGCAGGAGCGTGGCGAAACCGATGAGGCCGATCTCCGCGCCGGCCCCACCGCGCTCGATGATGAGCCACGGCATCGCCACGCTGGTCAGGACGTTGCCGGCACCCGAGATCGCGTTCGCGGCCAGGACCGCCACGATGGCCGGCGACCGCCGCCACGCGCCGGTCCCGACTCCCATCGTCATGGCGCCATGCTACGCATAGCCCGATCGGCCCATTCCGCCAGCCGGACCGGCGGGCTACGGTGCGCCCACCCAACCCCGCATTCCCGGAGCCGTTGACCAGGGCTGCAACGACGCGTGACCCGGCGACCCGGAGCCTGCCCATCGGCGGGCCGGTCGCGCTGCCCACCTCGCGATTGCCGGCGCCCTGGCAGCTCATCGGCCTCGTGGGGGCCGGGCTGCTGGCCCTGTACCTGCTCGTCAGCTCTGCCCCGATCCAGGCCGGGATCTACCAAGTCATGGGGCTGCTGCCGGTCTTCGCCATCGCGTGGAGCCTGCAGCGCCATCGGCCCGCTCGTTGGTTGCCGTGGGTCCTGATCGCGGCCGGGCAGCTGGCCTTCAGTGCCGGCGACGCCGTCTGGGCCTACCACGAGCTGGTGCTCGCCACCAGCCCGTTCCCATCGCTGGGTGACGCGCTGTACCTCGCCGGATACCCGCTCATCGGCCTGGCCTGCGTCCAGCTCGTGCACGAGCGACATCCGGGAACCGGCCACGCGCGCGTGGTGGATGCGGCGATCGTGGCAGTGGGCTTCGGCATCGTTGCCTGGATTGCCCTCATCCAGCCCATCGCCACCGATCCCGCGATCGGGACCTTCGAGCGCCTGGTGCTGGTCGCCTACCCGGTGATGGACGTCGTCCTGATCGGGATCGTGGCCCGCCTCGCCTTCGCGCCGGCGGCACGCCTCACCGCCCCGCGCCTGCTCATCCTGAGCCTGGCACTCATGTTGGCCGCCGACGTCGCCTTCAGCCTGCTCTCGGCCGCCGGCCTCTACGTCTCCGGTGACCCCGTCGACCTGCTCTGGCTGGGCTCGTACGTCGCGCTGGCCATGGCAGCCCTGCACCCGTCCGTGGCCAGCGAGGCCGCGGCGGGCCGGATCGGCGAGCCGGGCCTGAGCGCCCGGCGCCTCGCCGTGCTCGGGCTCGCC
Organism: Chloroflexota bacterium; assembly: GCA_025937875.1. GTDB lineage: Bacteria > Chloroflexota > Limnocylindria > QHBO01 > QHBO01 > JAICQM01. The sequence continues at coordinate 34,406 of JAICQM010000003.1, read as the reverse complement.
TCGCTCATCGGTCCGTTGATGCTGGCCGGCGAGGTCGCGCTGGTGCCCGGCGGCAAGCTGCCGCTCGGCATCGCGACCATCGCGGTCACGGGCCTCGTCCTCGTCCGCCTGGCCGGGGTGACGACCTCGCTCCGTCGCAACGAGCGGCGCTTCCGCTCGCTGGTCCAGAACGCCAGCGACGTGACCACGATCATGGCCGCCGACGGGACCTGCCTCTACCTGAGCCCGGCGGTGAGCGGCGTGCTGGGCTACCGCTCCGACGAGCTGACCGGCCTCAACGGGCTCGACCTGGTTCATCCCGACGATGTGGCCTACGTCGCGCAGCTGATCGACGAGATCGTCGCGGTGGCCGGCAGCGAACGGAGTGCCGAGTATCGCCTGCGCCGTGCGGACGGCACGTGGTGCCACGTCGAGGCGGTCGCGCGCAACCTGCTCGGGGATCCCGCCATCCGCGGCATCGTCGTCAACTATCGCGACGTGACCCAGCGCCGTGCGCTGGAACAGCAGCTCAAGCATCAGGCGTTCCACGACCCGCTCACCGGCCTCGCCAACCGCGCCCTCTTCACCGATCGCCTGCAGAACGCCCTCGACCGGCGCTCGCGACGCACGGGTCCGTCGACGCCGCTTGCCGTCCTCTTCCTCGACCTCGATGACTTCAAGGCCGTCAACGACGGGCTCGGCCATGCCGCGGGCGACGACCTGCTGGGCGCCATCGGCCAGCGGCTGGTGGATTGCCTGCGTGCCGGGGACACCGCGGCCCGCGTCGGCGGCGACGAGTTCGCGGTGCTCCTCGACGAACGGGTCACCGTTCGCGTCGCCGAAGGCGTGGCGAGGCGGGTGCTGGAAGCGCTTCGCGAACCGTTCACCCTGCACGGACGCGCGATGGCGATGCGCGCCAGCATCGGTATCGCCGTCACCGGCTCGGACGACGTCGAGGTGGAGGATGCCGATGCCCTGCTCCGCAACGCCGACGTGGCGATGTACCAGGCCAAGCTCAAGGGCAAGGGCCGCTACGAGATCTTCGCGCCGTCGATGCACGGAGCGGCCATGGCCCGGCTCCAGCTGCGCACCGACCTCGAACGTGCCCTGGAGCGCGGGGAGCTGGAGGTCGTGTACCAGCCCATCGTGGAACTGGCGGGGGGCGAGCACGCCGGCGTCGAGGCGCTCCTGCGCTGGAACCATGCCGAGCAGGGCACCCTGGTCCCCACCACCTTCCTCGCGGCGGCGGAGGAGACGGGCCTGCTGGTGCCCATCGGACGCTGGGCCCTGGAGACCGCCTGCCGCCAGGCGGTGGCGTGGCGCGCGAACGGCGGCTGGCAGACCGCCGGTGGTGCGCAACGGCTGATGAGCGTCAACCTGTCGGTGGCCCAGCTGCGCGACCCGTCGCTCGTGGAGCGGGTGCGGCGGGCCCTCGTGGAGCACGAGCTTCCGCCCGGGACGCTGGTGCTGGAAATCACCGAGAGCGCCCTGCTCGACGACACCGAGGAGCGCATCGCGCAGCTTCGCGCCCTCAAGAACCTGGGTGTCCTGCTCGCGATCGACGATTTCGGGACCGGCTACAGCTCGTTCAGCTACCTCCGCCGCCTGCCCATCGACATCCTCAAGCTGGATCGATCCTTCGTCTCCACCATCGACACGCGGCCCGACGACCGCATCGTGGCGAGCGCCATCCTGGACCTCGGCCGGACCCTGGGCCTGCGGGTGATCGCGGAGGGGATCGAGACCGCAGCGCAGCGGGAGGTGCTCGCCGAGCTGGGTTGCGAGCTCGGCCAGGGATTCCTGTTCGGTCGCCCGGCCGCGTCCCACGAGGCTGGGCGGCGCCTGATGGCGGAGGGCTGACGGTCAGCTGGCCGCCATCGCCTCGCGCGGCATGACACGAATCGGGAGCGGCTGTCCGGTTTCGTAGACCGCCCGCTTCAGCCCCCGCGACGAGTTGAACAGCAGGACCGGGTCGAGGCGAAGCTCGCCGGCGAAGTACTGCCGCGTCCATTCGCGACGGCGGCGGTCGTCCCGGAAGACGAAGCCGGCATGCCGGGGGTCGGCGCGATCGAGGTCGATGAGCTCCATGCCCAGTGCGCACAGCGTGGCCGCGAAGTAGAAGTCGCGGGTCTGGTAGGTTCGATCCGCGCGTGCCTGCATTCCGTCCTCCGAGCCCCCGGGGATACGCGTGAACGACGGGAGAGGCGGGCCGTCGGAACCCGCCCCTCCCTGGGAGAGCCGCGACGTCAGTCGTGCGCGGCGATGGTCACCTGGTCGTAGAAGAGCTCACCGGCATTGCTGTCCTGGGCGGTGGCAACCAGGTTCTGGACCCACGGCTTCACGAGCGTGAACTGGGCCCCGAAGCGCAGGGGAAGGATCGGGGCGTCGGCCATGATCATCTCCTGGGCCTGGTTGTACAGGGGCAGCTGCTCCTCGAGCGTCGGGGCCACGGCAGCTTCCTGCAGCAGCGCATCGACCTCCTCGTTGCAGTAGCCCATGTTGTTGTTGCCGCCGCCACAGACCATCAGGTCGGTCAGGAAGTTGTTCGGGTGCGGGTAGTCCGCGCCCCAACCGAGGCGGAAGATGTCGAACGGATCGGTATTGAGCCGATCGAGATAGGCGCCCCACTCCAGGCCGGCGGGCGTCACATCGATGCCGAAGGCCTGGCGCCACTGCTCCTGCAGGAAGGCCACCTTGTCCTCGTGGTTGGCATCGGTGTTGAACCCGACCTCCAGGGCCAGCTCATCGGCACTCAGGCCGAGGTCGTCCAGCGCCTGGTCGAAGTCGGCCTTGGCCTTCTCCGGGTCGTACGGGTAGAGGTCGAAGTCCTGGTGCCCGGGCATGCCCGGCGGCACGAGGCTATGAGCAGGCGTACCGAGCCCGGCGAACGTGGTGGCGATCATGGTCTCCTTGTCGATCGCCTCGTTGAACGCCTGGCGAAGCAGGACGCTGTTGGTGAAGGGTCCCTCGGGATCCTTGAGGTCGAAGCCGAAGTAGTAGATGGACAGGACGTCGCCCTGGAGGACCTCGTTCGAGAGCACCGGGTCACCCTGGATGCGACTGATCTCCTGGGTCGGGACGAGCGAGACATCGATCTCTCCCGCCTCGTAGGCGGCCAGCCCGGCGGCCGGATCCTGGATCATGGCCATCTCGATGCGCTCGATCGTCGGAGCCGGACCGGCGGTCCAGTTCTCGTTGGGCTCGAGCACGATCTGCGCCGAGTGGTCCCACTCGACGAGCTTCATCGGGCCGCTGCCGACGTAGCCGTCAGCTTCGCTGAACTCGGCCCCGTCGGGCTGCGGGACCGTCATCCACAGCGCGGTGATGTACACGAAGTACGCCGCGGGCCGGGCCAGGCTGACCACGAAGGTGGACTCGTCGGGGGCGCTGACGCCGAACGCGTCGAGCAGGGCCTCGATGTCCTCATCCGTGGCGGTCTCGGTGTCGACGCCGAGGAGCTCCTCGCCGCCAACCACGTCGGCCATCACGTAGGCATAGCTCGCCGCATTGCGCGGATCGACGAGGCGCTTCCAGCTCCGCACGAAGTCCTCGGCCACGATTGGCGAGCCGTCGCTGTAGGTGATGCCCTGCTTGAGCGTGAACGTGATCGTCTGGCCGTCCTCGCTGATCTCCCAGCTCTCGGCCAGGCCGGGAACGACCTCCAGGTTCTCGTCGTAGTAGGCCAGCGGTCGCGTGATGCTGCGCAGCACGTTGATGGCGACGCTGTCCTCGGCGAGGGTCGGATCGAGCGTCGGTGGCTCGTTGCCCAGGTTGACGCGAAGTACCTGCTCGACGTCATCGGATGGGGGTGCGCCGGACTCGCCGGCCGCACCGGGGCTCTCGCCGGGGTTGCCGCCGCCACACGCGGAGACGACCAGGGCGAGCACGAGGGCGGGAATGAGACGCCTCATGAACCTCCTCCTGAATGAGTGGGGTAGGTGGAGTGGCCGGTGCACCACGACCACGCAGCGCACCCGACCCTCGCAACTGTGCCTACTCAGAAAGCCCGCCATAGGTTCAACTTTCTTGCGCGGTGGCGAAGAAACTGGCCTTCTGGCGAAGGACGAGCGTGGACCGGATTGGTATCGTGGCGTCACATGGCGCGCACGACTCCCGCTCCCGCGCTACCTGGTGCCGCGGCCGTCCAGGTGACCTCCAGCAGCTCGATGGAGCTGCTGGCCACGGTGTTCGCGTTCTGCGCCCCCGACGAGCACCGCCCCTCCTACGACGTGGGGACCAGCTGGTTCCGTCGTGCGGCCCGGACCGGTGGTCCGTTGGCGACGCGCATCCGTACTTACGCCGGAGGCTCCCTCCTGTTCTGGGATCACGTCATGGGGGCGGCCATGGACCTCGGAGCCACCGACGGCCTCGGAGTGGATGGCCTGCTCGAGCGCCTGTCGCGCGTCGATCCCATCGAGCTGCGCACGACGCTCCTGGGCGGTCACAACCGGCCGGTGCTGCGCACCGTTCCCGACGGGCTGATTGCGGATGCTGCCGCGGGATCATCGGAGGCCGCTGCGCGCTACCGGCGGCTGGCGAGCCGTTCCGATACGAGCTGGCAGGCTGCCATCGGCTACCTGATGGCTCGGGATCCGACCACCGTGCGCGCCGAGCTGGTGGAGCTGATCGCCGGCTGGCGGGCCACGGTGTACGCGCCGTGGGAGCAGCTGACGGCGCCCGTGCTGGCGGAACGAGCCGCGACCGACCGCGAGACGATCGCGCGGGCCGCGGATCCGCTGGCGACCGCTTCCGAGCTCGTCGGCGGGCGCCCGCTGCCGATGGACGGCGTCCGGCGGGTGCAGCTCATCACCTCGACCATCGTGCGGCCCTACGTGTACTTCCTCGAGCACCGCGATACCCTGACCTACCTCTATCCGCAGGACATGGCTTCCGCGTGGCCGGCCAAGAAGCAGACCGATACCGATGGGGAAGCCGAGCTCGAGATCGGGGCCCACGGCCGCCTGCTCGCCACGGCCAATGCGCTGGCCGACGAGATGCGGCTGCAGCTGCTGTACCTCGTCCGCGACAGCGATCACACGATGCGCGACCTGATCGAGCGCACGGGCTGGCCCCGCTCCACGGTGCGCCACCACCTGACCATGCTGGTCGACGCCGGCCTGGTCCAGGCGCTGACGGATCGGAGCCGGGTGACCACGTACCGCATGCGTGACGCCGCGATTCCCGACCTGGCCGACCTGTTGCGCGCCTACCTGCGACGCGATTAGTGATGGCGGATTTCGCGACGTGCGGGTAGGCACACCCCGCAATTCGTGACGTCTGGCACGCTACGTGCCGGAAATGGGAGGGCAGCGTCCGTCGCTCGCAATCGTTATCCCGCTCCCAGTGTTACTGGAGACCTGCATGGCCGACCGCTCGGTCCTCGTCGTGGAGGATGATCCCGAGCTCCGAACGATCTACCAGGAAGTGCTATCGGATGGCGGTTTCGAGGTGATTGCCGCCCGCGACGGCGTCGACGCGCTCGAGATCCTGGACGGGGAGTGGACGCCGTGCGTCCTGCTCCTCGATCTTCGCATGCCCCGGATGAGCGGCTGGGAGCTCGTCGCACGGCTGCGTGCCAACGACCGCTGGGACCATCTCCCGCTCATCATCGTGGCCGCGTACTACCGCATCGCGGAGGAAGCGGAGCGCTTGGGCGCCCATGCCTGGCTGCAGAAGCCCATCGACCTCGGGCGTCTCGTCGGCATCGTCGAGGATGCCTGCGGCGGTTCGAACGGGAAGGGCCGTCATGGCTGATCCCCGGGCTGACGCCTCGGTCGGGGACATCGACCTGGGGCTGATCCTCCAGCATGCCCGCGACGCGATCACCGTGCAGGGAGCCGATGGGCGGTTGGTCTACGCCAACGGCGCCGCCGCCGAGCTCATGGGGTTCCCCGATGCAGCTGCCCTGCTGGCCGCACCACTGGCCAGCGTCATGGCCTCCTACGAGCTTCTCGACGAGGGCGGCAATGCTCTCCAGCTGGACCAGCTTCCCGGACGGCGCGCCCTGGAGGGTGAGGAGGCGCCGGAAGCGCTGATCCATTTCATCGATCGAGCCCGCGGCATCGAGCGCTGGTCGCTCGTGCGCTCGGTTGCCATCCAAAACGAGGCTTCGGCCAGGTACGTCGTCAACGCCTTCCAGGATGTGACCAAGCTCAAGCAACGTGAGGTCAGCCTGCGCGTCCTGGCCGATGCGGCCGATGTTCTCGGTCGGTCATCCGACTACGGAGAGACGCTCCAGGACCTCGCCGATACGGTCGTGCCGGAACTGGCCGATTGGTGCGTGGTCGACGTGCTCGACGCCGGGCGCACCAACCGGGTCGCGGTGGCCCACGCGGATGCGGCAAAGGTGGCGCTGGCCAATGAGCTGCAGATGCGATATCCACCGGATCCGAACTCGCCGATCAGTCCGGCGGCGGTGGCCCGGTCCGGTGAGCCGGTGCTCATCGAGAGGGTGACCGACGATATCGTCGCGCAGAACGCTCAGGACGACGAGCATCTCGAGCGGATGCGGGCGCTCGGGATTCGTTCGGCCGTGATCCTGCCCCTGGTCGCCCGCGGCAATGTGCTCGGCGCCATGTCGTTGGTGCGGGCAGAGACCCCGCGCTCATACTCGTCCGACGACCTGCCGCTGCTCTTGGAGCTCGCGCGCCGGGCGGCACTCGCAGTCGACAACGCCCGGCTCATGCACGAGACGACCCAGGCGCTTCGCCTGCGGGACGAGTTCCTCGCGACGCTCTCGCACGACATGCGTACACCGCTGGCGACCATCCTCGGCTACCTTCAGATCTCGCAGCGGCAAATTGGCCGCCTCGAGGGCGCCGAGCGAGTCGGCGAGTTCCTGGAACGTGCGGAGCGGACGACCGTCCGCATGGCCCACTTCGTGTCGGAGCTCATGGACGTCTCGCTCATCACCGCCGGACAGCCGATCCCGTTGGTGACCGAGGCAGTCGACCTCAACGCGATTGTCGAGCGGTCGCTCAACGAGCACCGCCAGCTGGACGGGACGCATGAGCTGGTGCTCGACCGGTCGCGCGAGCCCGCGATCGCGCTCACCGACCCGGCGCGCGTCGAGCGCATCCTGGAGAACCTGCTCTCCAACGCGATCAAGTTCAGCCCCGAGGGGAGCACCGTGCGGATCAGCGTCGAGGCCACGCCGGACGAGGCCGCGGTCAAGGTCACCGACGAGGGTGTCGGTATCCCGGCCGGAGAGCTGGCGCTGATCTTCCAGCGCTTCCACCGTGCCGCGACGGCCAAGGGGGCGCCTGGCGTCGGCCTTGGTCTCAGCGGCGCACGGGAAGTGGCGCGCCGCATGGGCGGCGACCTCACCGCCGAAAGCGAGGAGGGCCGTGGCAGCACCTTCACCCTGCGCATCCCGACCCAGCCGCCGGGCGATGCGGTGCCCGAAGGGGAGTCCGCAGCGTCGGCCTGACTCGGCACACGGTGTGCAATCGAGCGTCGCGCAGACCGCGAATGTCGCGCAGACAGGAGATGCACATGGGCAAGTTCGTGCGGGATTACGGCCTCAGCGTGGTGCTGGCAGCCCTCTTCGTGGTGAGCTGGGTCCTCCAGGCCCTGACGGGCTGGGTCGACTTCGCCAGCCGGCAGGAGGCCCACGGCGAGGCGGCGACGCTGTTCGGGGCGTCCGGCTACGTCTGGCCCTGGCTGCAGGCAACGTTCGAGAACTGGCAGTCGGAGTTCCTGCAGCTGTTCACGATGGCAATCTTCACCGCCTTCCTCATCCATCGCGGCAGCACCGAGTCGCGCGATTCCGACGAGGAGACCATGCTGGTGCTGACCGATATCCAGGATCGGCTGGCGCGGATGGAGGGCAAGCGGTCGTGACCAGCGACAAGCTTGCGGCCGAGCGCAAGGAGCGTCAGCGGGAGCTCGAGCAGGCGATGGACGAGTTGCTGGCCAGGGACCTGCGCGAGGGATGGCGGCTGAACACGATGTGGTGGGTGGGCGTGATGGCTGGCGCGTTCTGCCTGGTGCTGCTCCTGCTGATCATCGTCACCGGCGGCTGAAGGGCCGGGATCAGCGGTCCTTACCGGCCTCCCGCACGTCATCGTCACCCGCCTGCGGACCCTCGCGGTGCCCACCGGGCGGCTCGTCGTCACCGCCCTGGCTGCGCTCGTCGGCGCTCCCGGCCCCGCTCGATTGCGTGTCGCCGGCGGCGACCCGCTCGTCGTCGGGACGCACCCCGCCCGGGATCGTCTCGCTGGCGAACTCCGGCTTGCGACCGATGTAGGCGCCCGCGTCGGGTCGCTCGCGCTCGTCGTTGTCGCTCATCATCTCTCCTAGCTGCGGGGGATCGGTAGGTTGCAGGTAGACCCGCGGCAGGCCGGCGCGAACCTGGCCCGTGCTGGCTGGCGCCTCCGCCGGCCCGCGGTCGCGGGGGGTGCTGTTCGGCGACCCACCGCCCTCCGCGACCGTTGGGCGCGTGTCAGCGGCCGATTGGATGGTGTGCACGACGTCGCGCACCCGGTACCAGTGGCGCTGGCCGGCCTCGTCGATGTACTCCACCGCGTCGCCGATTCTCGGCAGCGGCGCGTGGTGCTCGAGGTCGGCGCAGTTGAAGTCACGCCCGTGCGGAACGCAAACCGTCCACGCCACGAACGCGACGTCGTCATCGGACGCGGTCAGGCCCCGTGGTGGCTGGATATCGGTCGTCATCTGCTGTTCAGCTCGGTGCAGGACCCGTGCCCGGCCTCAGTCAACCCGGCCGAGGACCAGCGCGGCGTTCATGCCACCGAAGCCGAATGAGGTCGAGATCACCGTCGACGGCAGGGCATGGATCGCCTCGCGCAGGACGTTGAGGCCCAGCTCGGGATCTGGGGTCACGAGGTTGCACGTGCCCGGCAGCTCGCCGTCGCGCAGCGCCATGGCGGTGATCGCGGCCTCGATGGCGCCGCTGGCCCCGAGCGCGTGGCCGTAGAGGCCCTTGGTACCCGAGACCGGGATGTCGCCGGCACCGGGGCCCAGCGCGAGGTGCAGGGCGCGCGCCTCGGCCACTTCGTTGAGCGGCGTGCTCGAGGCGTGCGCGTTGACGTAGCCGACGTCACTCGCGTCGCGCTCCGCCACGGCCAGGGCGGAGCGGATGGCGGCCGCGGCCGCCGCCCCGGACGGCAGCGGCGCGGTCAGGTGATGTGCATCGGTCGAGGCGCCGAAGCCGAGGATCTCGGCCAGGATGGTCGCCCCGCGGCGCTCGGCGGCCTCCAGCGTCTCCAGGACCAGGATCGCCGCGCCCTCGCCCATCACGAAGCCGTCGCGAGCCACGTCGAACGGTCGGGACGCGGTCGCTGGGTCGTCGTTGCGTTGCGACAGGACGCGGATCATCGCGAACGCGCCGAAGGTGAGGGGTGCCAGCGGCGCCTCCGCACCGCCGGCCAGGGCCTGGTCGACGGTGCCGCCACGCACGGCATCGAAGGCCTGGCCGATGGCCACCGCACCCGAGGCACAGGAGTTGGCGTTGCCGATCGCCGGTCCTCGGATCCCGAGGTCGATCGCCACGTTGCTGGCACCGGCGCCGCCGAACACCGCGGTGGCGAGGGTGGGCGATACGCCCCGCACGCCGCGGGCGACGTACGCCGCGTGCTGCTCCTCCCCGAAGGCGACGCCCCCCAGCGCGGACCCGATCCACGTCCCGGTGCGATCGGCACGCCCGTTGGCGATCGGCAGGCCGGCGTGCTCGGCGGCCATCCGCGCGGCGGCGACGGCGAGGGCGCTGAACCGGTCGAGGCGCCGCGCGCGGCGCGCGTCGAGATGATCGGCCGGGACGAAATCGTCGATCTGGGCCGCGATGCGGGACGGAAATGGCGAGGCGTCGAAGCGGTCGATCGTACGCACCGCCGACCGATTGCGGCGCACCCCCGCCGCCAGCCCGTCTGCGCCGTGGCCGATGGGGGTCACCGCGCCGATGCCGGTGATCACCACCCGCCTCATGCGTCAGCCTCCGCCAGATCGCGGATGCGCCGGAGCGTTCGGTGGGCGATGGGCTCGATGAACTGCGGGCCGATGACCCGCTCGGCGGCGAAATGGCCGAGGACGGGCCAGGCGAGCTCCAGCTCGTGCTCGATGGCCACCAGCGTCACACCGTCGGGCTCCGGCGTGAACGTCCAGGCCACGCGCATGCCACGCGTGACGCCGCCGGTATGGACGAACTCGATGCGGCGTGCGTCGGGCATCGGCCGCTGGACGGCTTCCCAGCGCACCGGGATCGGGCCGCGGCGGGCGCCCATCGCGAACCGGCGCTCGCCGTTCGGATCGGCCACCCGGCGCACGAAGCGATAGTGGGCCAGGCGCTCCGGCCAGCGTTCGACGTCGGCGGCCAGCGGGAAGATGACCTCGATGGGCGCCCGCATGCGGACCGCCAATCGGCTTTTCACGGCAACAGGACCGAGGCCAGAAAACGCGGCGACAGCGCCGTCGTGGCAGGGCGGCAGTCGCCCAGCGCGGCGCCCAGGGCGGCGGCGGCATCCGGGCGGCGCTCGAGACGACGCAGCGTGTAGCCGAGCAGCGGGGGAGCGGCGAGCATCCCCTGGACGAGCCACGTTAGCGAGTCCTTGGCGGCGAAGGCGGCGATTCGGGCGGACCGATAGCGCTGGCCGGCACCGTGATCGCCGGCCGCCAGGGCCGACGCGGCGGCACGCGCGGAGCGCAGGGCACGGTAGATTCCCTCGCCGGTGAATGGGTCGACGAACCCGGCCGCGTCGCCGACCAGCAACCAGTCCGCGCCGGCGGTCGCGGCCACGCGGTGGCCGATGGGCGCGACGCCCCGGATCGGCGTCAGGCGTCGGCGGCCGGCAAGCCTGTGGGCCACGGCGGGCAGGGCTGCAATCGCCGCGTCGAAGCGGAGCGCGGCACCGGTCGTCGCCGCCAGCGGCAGCGCCATGCCGACGTTCAGCTCGCCGCCGGGCGTGGGAGCGAGGCCGATGTAGGCGCCGCTGCCGACGTGCATCTCCCCGTGCGTCACCAGGTCGGGAAGCCCCTCGTAATGGGCGACCATGCCCAGTCGCCGCGGGGCGCGGACCGGCCGTTCCACACCCAGCTGGCGCGCGACCCGCGAGCGCGCCCCGTCGGCACCCACGAGCCACCGGTAGCGGACGTGGACGGAATCGTCGGTCGTGCGCAGCACCGCGACGCCGTCGGTGAGCCGCTCCAGCCGCGTGCGATCGAGGAGACGCGCTCCCGAGGCGACGGCGTGTTCGGCGAGGAGGGCATCGAAGCCCAGCCGGTCGAGGCCCCACGCGGTCCGCGGCCCGTCACCGTCGCGATACGTGATCGGGACGCGCTGCGTGTCGCGGACGACGTGCATCCGGTCGAGCGCCACTGCGTATCGCCGCCAGGCATCCCCGCCAAGGCCGAGCCGGGCGAGCTCCTCGACGATGCGCGGGCTGGCGTATTCGGCGCACGCCTTGGGGCGTGGGTGGCGCCGGGCCTCGACGAGCATCACGTCACGCCCGGCACGCGCCAGCGCGGCCGCCGTGGCCGACCCGGCCGGGCCGGCCCCGATGACGAGGACGTCGCAGTCGAAGGTGCTCATCGGTACGTCGTCACTACGCGCGGCAGGAACGACGGGGAGCGGGCCATGACCCGCAGGCCGGCCTCGGCGGCCAGTGCGTCGAGCTCGGCCAAGGTGTAGGCGCGACGCGACGAGAGGACCCCATCGTGCCGCGTGTAGCGCCCGTGCGTCAGGCCCAGGACGGTGAGCGTGGTGATCGCGTGGGCGAGCCTTCCGCGGCGCAGGTCGTTGACGATCACGGCCCGGCGCGCGACGCGGCGCATTTCGCGCAACGCGCTCACCGCCTCGGTGACGTCCAGGTGGTGGACGACCAGCGACGCGTGCACGACGTCGACGCTGGCCTCGTCGAACGGCAGGGCGCGCGCGTCGGCGACCGCGAGCCGCAGCCGCGCCTCCGGCGGGCTCCAGGCGCGTGCGAGGTCCAGGATCTCGGGGCGTACGTCGGTGGCGGTGACGCGCACCGCGGGCAGCTCGCGCAGCAGGCGTCGCGGGAGGTCGCCGCCGCCGGTGCCCACGTCGAGCACCTCACCGGCACCGTGGTCCAGCGCATCGCGGATGGCGGCCACGCTGGTGCCCACGCCGCCGGGGAGGCGATTGAGCCGTGCCATCTCGCGCAGGTTGCGCCGCAGCTCCGCGGGGTCCAGGGCCGGGCCGTCGAGCAGCTCGTGCCCGGGGTCGCGCGCGTGAAGGGAGTGCAATCGACGCCTGACTCACAGTGGGGCCCGGTATTGTCGCCTGCCGCGGCCGATGCTGCCGGCCGCCCGACGATGCCCTAGGCCGACGCCTGGCTGCGGGCAGCCTCGTGGAGCGCCCGGTCGACCAGCGCGGTCAGGTCCTCGACGTCGAACGGCTTCTCGAGGGTGTAGATACCGTGGTCGCGGGGGAGCGTGTCCCCGTCGCGCAGGCGCTGCAGGTCACCCGAGCAGATGATCATCGGGACGTTGCCCAACGGCGCAGCGACGCTGGCCAGCGCGTCGACGCTGAGGCCGGCCTGGTGATCATCGAAGACGTGGAGGTCCACGATGAGCAGGTCGGGCTGCGAGCGGACGAGATCGTCCAGGGTCGTGTCGGCGCCGGTGAACGCCGCGACCGCATGGCCCTCGAGCCCATCGAGGATGGCGGTCATGGTGCCCAGGAACTCGGCGTAGTCGTCGACGACCGTGATGCGCGCCATCGGTCGGGGCCTCCGTTCCGCCGGCCGCGTTTGCCTCAGGTGCTCGCCGACGGTACCGGTCCGAGTGTACCGCCGGCGGTCAACGGCAACTGGACCGATGCCGGGCGTGCTGGAGGATGGAGCGGGAGACGGGGATCGAACCCGCGACATGCAGCTTGGAAGGCTGCCGCTCTGCCAGCTGAGCTACTCCCGCCAGCAGGCCAGACGATAGCGCACTCGACCTCCCCGGACCAGCGTGCCGGTTCCCGCCGGACGGGACTACCGACCTAGAAGTGGCTGCCCCGCTCACCCGACGGGACCGTCGGCCACGCAGGGGCGTGGTCGTGGCTGCCGGTCACGCTCGGGGGGACGGAGGGGCACGACGTGGCCGTCCAGCCCCGCCCGATGCGAATCGGAGCCGGACGAGGCTATTCGATGTCGATCTTCTCGTGCGGGCGGCTGGTGCTTGCCGCCTCCTGCTCGTCGAGGCGAGCGATCCATCGGTCGAGGTACACGCGCGCCGCGAGCAGCTGCTCGCGCCCGGCGACCTTGAGGTGCTTCCGCGCCTCGTCCGGGAAGACGGTGTGCATCATCGCCCAGAAGGCGGTCTCGAATCCCGTCTTGCCCGAGCCGCCGGACGACTCGCGGGGCACGCGCTTCTCGAGCTCGGCGATCCGCGCTTCGAGCTGCGCCGTGCGGGGGTCGGTGGTCTGCTGATCGGTCATGTGGTTGGTGCTCCTTCCGGTTCGCGGGTGCCGAAGCGAATCTTGAGGGTTCCGTCCTCGAATCGCGCTCCCTGGGTGGGGACGTCGACGAGCAGGCGCGGCAGGACGAGTGTCCGGCGCCAGGTGCCGAGGTCGATGACGAGCTCGTCGCCGTGGCGCGACAGGTTGATCTGGCGCTTCTCGGTGAATGGGAGCTCGACCGAGACGATGAACTCGCTGCCGTCGCGCGCCACCCGGTATGGCCGGCCACGGTAGAAGAACGTGGTCGGGTCCTCGTCGCCGTAGAGGGTCGCCGCCAGCTCGCGCAGCAGGTCGACGCCCACCATCTCGCGATCGAAGTAGGGCGCCTGCCTGACCGGGATGGGGTGGAACGTCTTCTCGACCAGCGGCCCGTAGCGCTGCTGCGCCTCGTACCAGCCGCGGAAGTACTCGCCGACCTCGTCGGGCAGGACGCGGTTGGCCACCACCAGGTCGGTCGGGTAGTCGTACAGGTGGAAGTACGTGAACGAGCGCTGCGCCTCGGCGATCACCACCTGCTCCAGGGTAAGCACCACCCGGACCGACGTCTTGTCGTGATCGGTGAGCAGGCTGTGCATGTGCTCCAGGCGGGCGAACAGCTCCTCGCCGGCGTCGAAGACCGCGTCGCCGGGCATCGGCATCCCGATCACGCGCCGGATGATCGGGCCGGTGAGCTTGGTGATGCGCCGTCCCAGCGGCTCCACCTTCTCCATCCACCAGCGACCGGCCTCCGGCAGCGACAGCAGCCGCAACGTCTCACCCGTGGGGGCGGCATCCACCACCACCACGTCGTAGTCGCCCGAATCGTGGTGGTCGGCGATCCACAGCAGACTGCCCACCTCGTCCATGCCGGGCAGGACCGTCATCTCCTCGGCCAGGACGTCGTCCAGGCCGCGCCAGCGCAGGACGGATGCGGCGTACTCCTGGATCTTGCCCCAGTAGCGCGCCACGTTGAAGAAGACGTCAGACTCCTGGGCCCACAGGTTGGGGACGATCTCCAGCGGCGTCGGCCCGAGCTGACGGTCGAAGGCGTCGCCGAGGCTGTGGGCGATATCGGTCGACATGACGATCGTCCGATAGCCACGGTCGGCGCAGGCGAGGGCGGTGGCGGCGGCGACGCTCGTCTTGCCGACGCCCCCCTTGCCGGTGTAGACGAGGATGCGGGGCACATGGCGATTCTGCCACGGCACGGCCCCGGCGGCCCGTCCGTCGCCAGTAGTACCGGGTCAAACCGCCGTTGGGGCCATCAGTTGGGGAGTGGGGTGCGGTGCGGGGCGGATCTGGCGGGTTGCCGCTGCCGCCGGGCGGGTGTTCCATCGTGGCTCAATGGCCACCCGGGACAGAGCCCGGCATCGCCGATCCGAGCGAGACGACCGCTATGGGACCTTTTCCGCCGCGGTCGAGCTCATCCGGCACGGCGAGACGGTGCTCACGCTCATCGACCCCGCTGCCCGCGATCGAGACCCGGAGCGTTTCAGCCGCTGGCTGAGCGCGCGGCTCGCGATCGCCGAGCTGCCGCGTCTCATGCTGCCCGGCTGCGACGAGCGCTGCCGCGACATCGTCCACGACCCGGATGCCCTCGTGGTGCTGAGCGACCTGGCCCTCGACGTGACCACGCCCCGCGATGCGACGTGGTGGTCGGGGTGGAACGAGACCCTCGAGCGCGAGCACCAGGTGGGGCGCATGTGGTTCGCCGGCGCCCCGGCCATGCCGCAGACGCCACCGCCGGCACGCCTGCGCACCGGGACCGCCGTCCGCCGTATCACCAGCACCGACCCGTTCTGGGTCACGTACGACGCGGCGACGCAGGAGACGCTGTTCCGCATCATCGACGGCCCGCAGGCCGGCGACTCCCTCGTCGCAGTGACATTCGGCCCGGCGCCGCTGCTGCCGGCCCTCGCCGGCGTCCTCATCGCTCCCGACCATCCACCGGCCCGGGACCGGCCGGTTGCGCAGCGCATCCTCGCGGCCGGCTGGCCGGCGGTGGGACGTGGCCTCCCCTACGAGGAATAGACTGCCTGCCCGCCGTCCGTGGCGGCAGGCACGCATGATGCGGCTCCGGCGCGACATGAGCGATCCGCGTGGCTTCGAGCCCACCACCGGCCGTGACGAGCCGGACGACGTCCATGAGCCCGAACGGCCGGCCGAGGTCGACGACCGGCAGCCCGATACCGGCGACTACGAGGTTCCGGCGGAGAGCCGTTCAGACAGGAACGCGAGCGCCAGCGGGTAGCGCCACTCGAGGTTGGCGTGGGTGCCGTCGAAGCGCTCGACGTGCAGGGTCGGCTCGCCGATCCCGAGCCCACGCACCGCAGCGGCGAAGGCGTCGGCGCCAACATCGAGGTAGAACTCGTCACTGCGTCCGGCGTCGATCCAGATCGCGCGAAGCGAGCGCAGCGCCTCGCCGTGGACGGCGGCCATGCGGACCGGATCCCAGGCCAGCCAGCGGTTCCACACGTCATGGTCGATGCGGCCGTCGGGATGCCAGGGCAGCCGCACGGTGCCGTCGGCGTCGGCCGAATAGCACGCGGCCATGGCCCATACGTTGAGCAGCGCATCGTCCGTGTGCTTCGGTCGGCCGGGCCGGGCACGGAAATCGGTCCAGAAGGCGTCGTAGTCGCCGTCGTACACGTCACGCAGGGCGCGGATCGCGGCGCGCACGTCGGGCCAGTAACAGTGCTCGAACAGGGCGTCGCCGGCATGGGTGGCGAGCCCTCCGAACAGGTCCGGCCGCAGCATTGGCGTGACCATGGCGCCGTAGCCGCCCGAGCTCTTGCCGGCGATGCCGCGATGCGCAGCTCCGGGCAGGGTGCGGTAGTGCGCGTCGACCCACGGCACGACCTCGTCGCACAGGTAGGTGTGGTACCGGCCGGTGGCCGGTGAGTCGAGGAACTGGCTGCCGCCGAGCGCGGTGAAGGCATCGACGTAGACCACGACCGCGGGCCTTGTGGCCGGATCGGCGAACAGCGCGTCGACCCGCTCCAGCACGGTGGGCTGGAAGGGCTTGCGGTTGCGCCACATCTCGACCATGCCGGTCAGGCCCTGGATGACGTACAGGGTCGGGAAGCGGCGTTGCGGTTCCGCCTCGTAGGCGGGCGGCGTGTACACGTACAGCGGCCGCACGTTCGGATCGCCGAGCGGGTTGCCGGTCAGCGCCTGCGAGTCTATGGCGTGCTCGTGGAGGGTTCCCACCCAGGCGTGGTCGCGAGTGAGCATGGCTAGCCCGTCTCGCCGGCGATCTCGATGCGGCGCAGGCGCCGCAGCGCCAGGACGAGCGCCACCCCGCCCATGAGGATGGCGGCCACGACCGCGGTGAGCAACGGCGGGCCCCGGTCCAGCCCCGAGAGGGCGTCGGTCAGGGCATCGGTCATGGCCTGCGCAAAGGCGGTCGACTGCCAGCGCACCGACAGGGTCCCGATCCCCGGGAAGAGGCCGGCCAGCAGCCCCTCCCAGATGAGGATGTAGCCCAGGCCAATGACGAAGGCGCGCGACGTGAACAGGCTGAGCGCCATGAAGATCGCGACGTACACGACCGCACCGATCATGCCCGCCACGCCGTAGCCGATCGCGACGCCCGCGTCACCGGAGCCGATGAGGCCGGCCACCAGCATCGGCACGCCGGACAAAAGCGCGGCGCAGACGGCGGCGACGGCGAACTTGACGAGGCCCAGCCGCCAGCGTGGCACGGGCTTGGTGAGGAGGTGGACCGCGGTGCCGTCGTCGATCTCGGAGCCGAGGGTGCCGGTGCCGAAGATGAGCGACACCAGCGGCACCACCGTCACCAGGCCAAGGTATTCGAGCATGCCCATCGTCCAGGCCAAAGCCTCCTCCGCCGTTCCCTCGTCGCTGAGGCGGTAGGCAACCGCCAGCACGACCAGCACCGCGCCGAGTAGCAGGATCAGCAGGATGCGGCGACGGCTGAGCAGCTGGCGCAGGGTGATGGAGGCGATGACCGCGGCGGTGCTCATCGGCGCACCAGGTAGGAGAAGACGCTCTCCAGCGACTCGTCGGTAGGGAGCAGCTCGTACAGGCGCACCCGGGCGTCGCGGGCGGCGACGGCGACCTGGCGGCTGAACGTCCCGAAGTCGGAGGCGCGGACGCTGATCAGCCCGTCGTCGAGCGAGACGCCGCTTACCGCCGGGGTAGCCATGAGCACCGCGGCCAGCGCCCGGTCGTCCGATGAGCGGACGGTGAACGTGTGTGGGCGGTCCGTCATCAGGCGGCGGATCTGGCGGAAGTCGCCCGACGCCGCGAGGCGGCCGGCGACGATCACCAGCACACGCTCGGCTAGCCGCTCCACCTCTTCGAGGATGTGGCTGGAGAACAGGATCGCGCGCCCCTCCTGCCCCATCCGACGCAGGAGGGTCATCATGTGCAGCCGCTGCCGCGGGTCCATGCCGTTGAACGGCTCGTCGAGGATCAGCGTCGTCGGCTCGTGGACGAGGGCCGCGGCGACCTTGATCCGCTGCCGCATGCCCTTGGAGTAGCCACCGATGGCGCGATCGGCGGCGGCGAGCATGTCGACCGCCTCGATGGCGCGCGTCGCCGCGGCATCGGCATCGGTAAGGCCCTGCAGGCGCGCCGAGGCGCGCACGAACTCGCGCCCGGTGAGGAACGGGTACACCGCCTCGCGCTCCGGGACGAGGCCGATCTGGCGGTACACCGGCGGGTTGCCGAAGCTCGGCTGACCGCCGACGGTGACGGTCCCGGTCGAGGGTGCCAGCAGCCCGGCCACCATGTGCAGGATCGTGCTCTTGCCGGCGCCGTTGGGCCCCAGCAGGCCCGTCACCCCCGCCTCCACCTTGAAGCTGACCTCGTTGACGGCCACGACGTTGCCGTACCAGCGCGAGACGTTGCTGAGCTCGATCACGTGCCCAGCCTCCGGTAGCGCCAGATCGTCAGGCCGATCGACACCAGCACGGCCACCAGGGTGATCAGCCCGTACGTCGCGAGCGACAGGCCGCTGCGGGCGACGGGCGACTCGGCCACGGTGCTCCCCAACAGCCAGTCTCGCGTGCCGTCGAGCCAGACGAACGGGTTGATCAACGGTCCGATGTCGCGTAGCGGCCCGTCGGTCCCGAAGGCGACGGCCTCGGCGATCCCGGATCCGACGATGAAGAGGGCGATGATGGCGCCGGTGGCGTACGCGCGACGTGGTGTGAAGGCTGCGATGGCCAGCGCCACCGCGCCAACGCCGATGGCGTGCAGGAGCGGGGCGCCGAGCACCTGCGGCACCGATCCGAGCTCGTCACCGAACGCCGCCACGAGATCGGTGGCCGACAGGATGCGGCCGAAGAAGAGGACGAGCATCGGCGCGCCCATGACGATGAAGAGGGCGGCCACGAGGGCCCCGAGCTTGGCGATGACGTAGTCGAGGCGTTCCAGCGCGTGGCTGAAGTACAGCGCCAGCACACGGTGCCGTTGGTCGCCTCCGACCAGCTCCGGCGCCTGGGCCGCCACGAACAGCCCGAAGATGGCCTGCATCTGCCACAGGTAGTTGTCGTAGCTGAACGGCGAGAACTCGGCGCCCACGCTGGCGGCGATGGCGAGCGAGACGCCGGCCGGAATGATCGCGATCGCGGCAAGGCCCCACGGTGCGATCTTGGCACGGGCCGGACGGCCGAGCCCGAAGGCGGCTCGCAGGCTGGCGAGGAACAGCGACCAGGTGGCGTAGACGCGGCCGAGGCGCGGCCCGTCGTAGCCCCGGTAGCCGATGTCGTAGATCTCGCTGGCGGCGGGGATGCCGGGGGTGGCGGCGGAGGTTTCAGGCGGCATCGGTCCGGCCTCCCGGCTCGTCGCGGAAGAGGTCCTCGAGGCGTCCGCGGCGTTGCTCCATGCGGGTCAGGGCCAGGCCGAGGTCGGCCACCGCGTCGCGCAGCAGGTCATAGGGCGTCTCGTCGGGGAGATCGACGAGGACCGTGCGCCCGTCGACCTCGGCCGTCGCCCCGACCTCGCCGAGGCGGGCGGCAAGGGCATCGGCACCCTCTTCGACCTCGACCATGAGCGTCCCGGTGCGCTCGGTGAAGCTGGCCAGCGGGGCGGCGCGCAGGAGGCGGCCGGCGTCGATGGCCAGCAGGAAGGTGCACACTCGCTCGATCTCGCCGAGGAGGTGGCTGGCCACGATGGTGGCGATGCCGAACTCGCTGCCGGTTCGGCGCACGAGCTCCAGCATCTCGTCCCGGCCCGCCGGGTCCAGACCGTTGGTCGGCTCATCGAGGAGCAGGAGCCGCGGATCGTGGACCAGGGCCTGCGCGAGCTTGACCCGCTGCTTCATGCCGGTCGAATAGCCGCTGATGGGCCGGTAACGCTCCTCGTACAGCCCGACGTGGCGCAGGACGTCGGCGGTCCGCTCGCGGGCGGCGCTGCGAGGGAGGCCCGACATCTGTGCCATGTGGGTCACGAACTCGGTCGCCGACAGGTCGGGAGGCAGGCAGTCGTGCTCCGGCATGTAGCCCACCAGCCCTCGAATCTTCGATCCGTCGTGCCGCACGTCGAGGTCGAGGACCGTGGCTTCGCCGCTGGTGGGCTCGAGGAGACCGAGCAGGATCTTGAGCAGCGTGCTCTTGCCGGCACCGTTGGCGCCCACCAGGCCGATGATCCCCGGCTCGACGTCCAGGGTGAGGTCGTCGAGGGCCGTGACGGCGCTGCCGTAGCGCTTGGTGAGGGCTCGAGTGGCAATCAGCGACATGCACCGCGCAGCCTAGCAGCGGGACGATGGGCACGCCGCGGCAAGCGCCTTGCATGCATCCGAGGTAAACGGCGCCCCCGGTGTCGAACGCAGACAGGACACATGCAGCATCGTGTCGCTCACCGAATCCCTCGCAGCCGCCCGCCGCGCTCACACGCGCCGCCGGGCATTCGTCGTCGACGACGACCCGGCCACGCGACGCCTGCTGGGCGACGTGGCGTTGGAGCTGGGTTGGGAGAGCGAGCGCTTCGCGACCCTCCGGTCGCTGCGAGCGGCTCTCGAGCGCGATGTGCCCGACGTCATCATCCTCGACGATGAGCTGCCGGACGGGCGCGGCGGCGACTTCGCGATCGAGGTCCGGAGCAGCACCCGCCTGCGGCGGACACCGATCATCTTCTGCACCGCCGCCGAGCCGACCAGGCGGCGCGAGATCGGTCGCCTGGCACCGGTGCTCGGCAAGCCGTTCGACCTGGCGCGGTTCGAGCGGCTCCTCGACGAGGTGGCCTGAGGGCCGTCGGCCACGAGACGACGGCGGCGCGTTCGGTGGGTGCTACGGTGAGCGCCGATGCGTGCGCTGATCCTCACCAACGAGTTTCCGCCCTCGATCTACGGCGGGGCCGGCGTCCATGTCGGCGAGCTGACGCGGGCCCTTCGCACGCTCATCGAGCTCGACATCCGGACCTTCGGCGAGCACGACACGACCGAGCCGGGATGGCGCGTGCGCGGCTACCCACCGGCCACGGGCCTGCCGGAGCCGCTGCCGCAGCTGCGGCCGCTCTCAGCCGCCCTGTCGCGCGACGTGGCGATGGTGACCGACCCAGTCGATGCAGACCTCGTCCACGCGCACACCTGGTATGTCCACCTTGCAGCCGTGCTGGCCAAGCTCGCGTATGGCCTGCCGCTGGTGGTCACCGTCCATTCCCTGGAGCCGCTGCGGCCGTGGAAGCGCGAGCAGCTCGGCGGGGGATATGACGTATCTGCGTGGGTCGAGCGCACCGCGCTGACCATGGCCGATGCGGTGATCGCCGTGAGCGAAGGAACACGGGGCGACATCCTGCGCCACTTCCCGATCGCCACGGAGCGGGTCCACGTGATCGGCAACGGGGTGGACGCGGAGTTCTTCCACCCCGTACGCGAGACCGATGCGCTGGACCGCCATGGCGTCGATCCATCGGTGCCGTACGTCCTGTTCGTGGGCCGCATCACGCGCCAGAAGGGGATCGTGCACCTGGTGCGGGCGATCCAGCATCTCGACCCCGGGTTCGGGGTCGTGCTCTGCGCCGGCCAGCCGGACACGCCGGAGATCGCGGCCGAGATGACGGCCGGCGTCGAGGCGGCCCGGTCGACGCGCCCCAACGTGGTCTGGATCCCCGAGATGGTCAGCCGCGAGGACGTTCGGCAGCTGTACTCGCACGCCGCGGTCTTCTGCTGCCCGTCGGTCTACGAGCCGTTCGGGATCATCAACCTCGAGGCGGGCGCGTGTGAGACGCCAGTGGTGGCCTCGGCGGTGGGCGGCATCCCCGAGGTCATCGTCGATGGCGAGACCGGCCTCCTGGTCCCGGTCGAGCTTTCGGACGCGGATCCGATGCAACCGGCCGACGCGGATCGCTTCGAGCGCAACCTGGCCGGCGCCATCAATGCGCTGATGGCCGATCCGCCGGCCCGTACCGCGATGGGCCGCGCGGGCCGCCGGCGCGCCGTGGAGCGGTTCAGCTGGGCGGCCATCGCCGAGGCGACCGTCGACCTGTACCGGAGCCTCGTCTAGGTTGGCGCGACGCGCGACATGAGCGCCAACGTGTTGCCCTCCGAATCGTCGAAGAACGCCATCCACTCCTCGGTGCCGTCGTCATGGGTGTGGATCCGGTGCGGGGCGCCGGAGAACGTGACGCCGGCGGCGCCGAGGTACGCGTGGGCGGTGCCGATCTCGTCGACGGTGAGATAGAGAATCGAGCCCGGACGCCATTCGTCGGCCGGCACGGCGCGGAGGAAGATGCGCGTCTCCCCGACGGCGAAGAAGGCGAGGTCGCCGAAGGTGAAGACGTGCGGCAGCCGCAGCGTTTCGCGGTAGAAGGCCTCGGCCCGGGCGATGTCGAGCGCGAGCAGCGAGACCTGGCCCAGGGAGCGGAAGGCAGGGGCGTCGGTCATGGATGGCGTCTCCTCGTGGCTGCGGATACTGTCCGCGGGGATGCCGGGCCAGGCGCGAAGGGCCGCTGTGCCCTCGACCCCGAGCTTGGCGGCGATGTTGCCGAGGTGGTACTTGACCGCGTCGAGGCTCGTGCCGCGCCGGCGGGCGATGCGCCGCCGGCTGAGGCCGTGGCGCAGCCAGTCGAGCACCTCCCACTCGGCGGGCGTGAGGACGTCGGGATGGGCAGGGCGGCCCCGGCCACGACGAGCGGTCATGGCCGCACTGTAGCGTCCGCCCGATCGATTTACCCTCCCCCCGGCCCGCGGCGTAGGCTGCACGGATGGAACCGCCGACGCGGCTCAGCCGGCGCCGCCTGCTTCAGCTGGGTGCTGGCCTGGGCCTGCCCGCGGTCCTGGCCGCGTGCGCGCAGGTGGTGCCGTCGCTGTCGGCGAGTCCGCGGACTTCGGTGATCGGCACGCCGGCGGGCAGTGCAGTTCGGACGCCGGCGCCCACACCCACGCCCGTGCCCACCGCCCGGCCGAGCCGCCCGATCGCCGCGGGACGCGTCCTCTACCGCGGGGCGGCGCTCGCCGACGGGCGGAGCGCGACACTCCAGCGGCCGGTCAGCGTGCTGGTCGAGGATGGGCGGATCGCCTGGATCCGGCCCACGGGCGGCGAGAACGACCCCGGCGACGCGAGGATCGTGGACGCATCCGGCGCGACGATGGTGCCGGGCATGATCGACGGCCACAGCCATGTCACCGGGCAGGGCGGTGCGCACTGGATCGAGCGCTTCGCCGACGACCCGGCGACGCTGCTGGAGGTGGCGGAGGCCAACGGGCGCGCCGCGTGGGATGCCGGGGTCCGGTGGCTGCGGGACGTCGGCTCACCGATCGGCCTCGACCCGCAGGACGGCCGGCAGCGGGCGTTGGCGCTGGGCGTCCGCGACCGATGGGCGGGCCGCCGCGACGTCCCGTACCTCCGCGCCGCCGGCGCCTGGGTCATGCGGCGCGGCAGCTCGGCGGTGAGCGGCGCGGTCGAGGCCGACAACGCGGACGAGCTGCTGGGGGCGGCACTGGGCCAGCTCGACGCCGGGGCCGACCTCGTCAAGCTCTACCTGGACGGCCCCGAGCCGGGCGTTGCGCCGTGGAGTCCCACCGAGGTGCGGCGCGTCGTCGATGCGGCGCATGGCCGCGAGGCGCGGGTCACGGCTCACGCCGGCCATCTCGACGCGGCGCGCACCGCGGTGGCTGGCGGGGTCGACGCAATCGAGCACGGCTTCGTGCTCGATGCCGGCGTCGCCGCCCAGATGGCCGCGGCCGGCACGATGCTGGTCACCACGCTGACCGTCTTCCACTCCTGGATCTCGTTCGCGGCGACGACCGACCTGCGCCTCTTCGTCAACGGTCGTGCGGGCCATGCCGAGCGGCTCGAGCGGGCGGAGGCCAGCGTGCGGCTGGCCCGGGACGCCGGGGTTGCGATCGCCGCCGGCACCGACTTCGGGGGCGGCTCACCGCGTGCCGGGCAGCTGGCGTGGGAGGTCGAGGCGCTCGTGAGCGCCGGCCTCGAGCCGGTCGAGGCCCTGTCCGCGGCGACGTGGCGTGGCGGCGAGCTCCTCGGCGAGCCCGACGCAGGTGTGATCCGCGAGGGCGGTCCGGCCGACTTCTTCTTCGTCCACGGCGACCCACTCTCCGATCCAGCGGCGTTGTGGCGGATCTGGCGCGCGGAGGGGTGAGCATGCGGTAGGATGCTGCCTTCCATGACAGCCCCGAGCTCCGTCGACCTCGCCGCCGCGCGCGCGCCGAACGGTCGGCCCATCATCACCGTCAAGGACCTTCGCAAGCGCTACGGATCGCTGACCGCGGTCGATGGGGTGAGCTTCGAGGTTGCCGAGGGCGAGGTCTTCGGGATCCTCGGCCCCAATGGGGCCGGCAAGACCACGACGCTCGAGATGATCGAGGGCATGCGGCCCATCGACTCCGGTGAGGCGACCATCGACGGCGTCGACGTGCGCGCCAACCCGCGCGAGGTCAAGCGGCGCATCGGTATCCAGCTCCAGGCATCGGCCTTCTTCGATGAGCTCAACCTGGAGGAGCTGCTGCACCTGTTCGGTCGCCTGTACGGTCGCGAGGTCGACACGGCGGCCTTGCTGGCCGACGTCGAGCTGACCGAGAAGGCCCGCTCCCAGGTACGCACCCTGTCCGGCGGCCAGAAACAGCGCTTCAGCATCGCCTCGGCGCTCGTCAACCAGCCGCGCGTCCTGTTCCTGGACGAACCGACGACCGGCCTCGACCCACAGGCGCGGCGCCACCTGTGGGCCCTCGTGCGCACCCTCCAGGAGCGTGGCCACACGGTGGTCCTGACGACGCACTACATGGAGGAGGCCGAGGAGCTCTGCGACCGGGTCGCGATCATGGACGGTGGCAGGATCATCGCCCTCGACACGCCGCAGGCGCTCGTCGACCAGCTCGTCGCGCGCGGCTTCACCAAGGCTCGCGTGGAGCGCCTCGCCAACCTCGAGGACGTCTTCATCGACCTCACCGGTCACGACCTGCGAGAGGGCGAGTAGACCGATGCGCATCGGTGTCCTCTGGGCCCTCTTCGTCGCCAGCGCCAAGATGTTCATCCGCAACCGGGCGGCCGTGTTCTTCAGCCTCTTCCTGCCGCTGATCATCATGCTGATCTTCGGCGTCCTGAACTTCGAGGGCAGCACGGAGCTCAACGTCGGCATCGTCGACGAGGCCCAGAACGAGGCGAGCGCGTCGCTGGTCGATCGCCTGGGCGAATACGAGTACATCGTCCTGACCGAGGGCGATCGCGACGCGGAGCTCGCCGCCCTCGCCGATGGCGACCGCGGCAACGTGATCATCATCCCGCCCGATTGGGCACCACCGGCCCCGGGTGCGGCGTCGGGGCTGATCGCGTACGCCGGCAACGCCGATCCGGCACAGGCCCAGGTCGCGCAGGGCCTGCTCCAGCAGGCCGTCGGGCAGGCCATCTTCGCTCCGGCCGGCGGTGGCGGTGGCGGCGCCGGGTTCGTGCCGCCGCTCGACTTCCAGCAGGTGGAGACCCGCGATCTCGGCTATATCGACTTCCTGGTGCCGGGAATCGTGGGCATGACGATCATGCAGCTCGGCCTGTTCGGCGTCGCGTTCGGCTTCGTCCAGCTCAAGCGCACCGGCGCTCTGCGGCGCCTGTTCGCCACGCCCACCTCGCCCGCGTACTTCCTGTCGGCGCAGGTCCTGTCGCGCCTGATGATCGGCCTGGCCCAGGTCGCGATCCTGTTCGGCGTCGGCCTGTGGTTCGGCCTCCAGATGATCGGCAGCTACCTGGTCCTGTTGGTGATCGTGCTCATCGGCTCGGCAATCTTCCTGGCTGTGGGCTTCGCGATCGCCGGCTGGGCCAAGAACGAGGACCAGGCGGCGCCGGTGGCCAACCTGGTCAGCCTGCCCATGATGTTCCTTTCGGGCGTCTTCTTCCCGCGCGAGGCCATGCCCGAGTTCCTGCGTGGCATCACCGGCTTCATGCCGCTGACCTACGTCAACGACGCGCTGCGGGCGGTCGTCAACGAGGGCGCGGGGCTGTTGACCATCGGCCCGGAGCTGCTGGGCATGGCGGTGTGGCTCGTGCTCGCCTTCCTGCTCGCGGTGTTCATGTTCCGCTGGGAATAGGCAACATGTCCGGCATCCCGCTGCTCCTGCGCGCGGAATGGCTGGCGGTGGCGCTCGGCGGGGCGGCGCTCTACCTGTGGATGGGCGGGGACTGGATCTGGCTCCTGCCACTGCTCCTTGCACCCGACGTCTCGATGGCCGGCTACCTCGCCGGGCCGCGGCTCGGGGCCATCGCCTACAACGCGGTCCACAACCTCGTGCTGGCGCTGGCGTTGCTGGGCGTCGGGTGGGGTGCCGGCATCGCGCCGCTCGCGTTCGCCGGGGCGGTGCTGGTCGCCCACGTCGGGATGGATCGCGCGCTGGGCTACGGGCTGAAGCTGGCGACCGGGTTCGCCGACACGCACCTGGGTCGCATCGGCCGCTGACCCGCGCCGGTCAGTCGAGCATGAGTCGCCGTTCGAGCTCCTCGGCGATGACGCGCGCCTGGTTGTGCTCGGTGTCCCGCGCCCCGTAGACCAGCGTGAGGCGCCCGTGGCGCGCCCGTTCCGCCAGCTCGTCGATCTGGGCTGCCGCCGCGGGCGTGGCCAGTTCCGCGTGGTAACGGCGCCTGAACTCGTCCCACCGTGCCGGGTCGTGGCCGAACCAGCGCCGCAGCGCGGTGCTGGGGCCAAGCTCGCGATGCCACGCGTCGAGGCGGAGGTGCTCCCGCGTCCGGCCGCGCGGCCAGACACGGTCGACGAGCACGCGGTATCCGTCGTCGGGCGTCGGTTCGTCGTACGCGCGCTGCAGGCGCACCGGGTCGGTGGTCATGGTTCGCCCCATGGCAGGATCTCGGTGCACTCCGGGCACTCGAGCGCCAGGTGGCGCAGCCAGCGCGTCGCCTCGCTGGGGTCGACCAGGCCGCCGGCCTCCTCCGCGCTCGACACGCCGCTCGGCGCGCCGTAGCGGTCGAGGAGGAGCACCGTCGGGCGCGCCGGGTCGAACCCGAGGTACGCGGCGAGCGTCGCCTTCCAGGCGCCGTCGGCGTCCGCCAGCAGCGTCAGCGACTCGCCCACCTCGTGGCGCCACGTCGCGGCATCCGCCGGCTCGCCGGCGACCACCACCACCGGCGCCGCCTCCACCTCGGCCAGGGCATCAGCCTGCCGGGCCAGCTGCTTGGCGTAACCCCAGCAGGGGAGACACGCGGCGTCGTGGGCGAGGAAGAGGGCGGTGGCGCGCCGGCCACGCCACCTGCGCAGCGACCATGGCTCGCCGTCCGCGGTGGGCAGGCTGGCGATCGGGATCGGACGGGCGGCCAGGTCGCCACCGACGGCATCCGCGGTCGGTGGCGCCACGTGGTGACCGCCGGCCACGAGCCGCCGGCCCAGCTCCTCGAGCGACGGCTCGGCGAGGAGTGATCCGCCATCACCAGGGTCGAGGGTCGGCGTGACGATCCGCCCGCCGGCCAGCGTGTCGAGCGCCTCGCGCGCAGCGGGATCGCGGTCGATCAGGCGCTCCTGGTACGGCACCCCGAGCGCGTCGAGCCGGCTGCGGGTGATGGCCGTGTCCTCGCAGGTGGTCGAGCCGTACATGACGATCATCGGTCGCTCACCGGAGCCGGCATCGGAAGGCCCAACCGGGTCGTCGGCCACAGCACGGCGAGGGCGGAGGACGCCACGAACAGCAGCAGGGCAGCCACGTTCAGGACGCCACCGGTCACGCGGGCCGGCTCGAGGCCCAGCAGGTCGCCGCCCACGATCCGCAGCATGAGCCCCGCGTGGAGCAGGCCGAGGTGCACGTAGAACCGCGGGTGGAAGGGGAGCGGTAACCGGAGGACCGCGGGCAGGATGACCGGCGCGTGTCCGAACACCATCGACATCACGAATCCCAGGAATATGGCGTGCAGCATCGTGTCATAGCCGGCACCGCCGGCCGTCGCACCGACCGCCAGCCACGCGGCGCCACCCACGGCCAGCCAGGCATAGCCGGCCAGCAGCGAGAGTGCCACGAAGCGGGTCACGCCTCCCAGCCTGACGGTCCGCCGCGCGGCGTCGTGGCGGGCGAGCCACGCGGCCATCGCCAGCAGGCCGATGCCGCCGATGCGGCGCCCGGCGTCGGGAAGCGCAACGGTGAGGACCACGCCGGCGACGAAGATCGCGACCGCGACCACGAATTGGGTCTGCGCGGCCGGGCTCCGGGGGACGAGGCGCGACAGCTCGAGCCGCTCACCGGCGATGGTGAGGACCAGGAACGCGGCCAGCCAGGGCACGATCGCCGCCGTTGCCCCACCGGCGAGCAGCATCAGCGCGGCGGCGAGCCACGCGAGTGCGCCCGCCGCCTGCACGCGCACATGCAGGGCACCATCGACACGGAGGAATGCGACGTACATGGCGACGAAGGTAATCGCCCCGGCGCCGAGGAGCGCGGCGGCACCTCGGCCCGGCGGGCCTGCCACGAGCCAGACGGCGGCCAGCCCGCTCAGCAGCGGCGCAAGGTACGCCCAGCGGCGACCGAGCGCCACCGCGCGTTCGAGGGCGATGAGGGTGCCCAGGAAGCCCAGCGTCATGAGCACGCCATGATCGCTGCCCAGCCGCCGGGTGGCGGCTGGCATCCCGATGCCCAGCAGCACGAGGGCGCCGCCGAGGCCGGCGAGCAGCGCCAGCCCGGCCGCCATCAGCAGCGGGAGGCGTGACGCTGCCATCAGACGGGCCAGCCGAGCTGTCGCCTGGCCGAGTCGTTCATCAGCTCCGGCGACCAGAGGGGCTCGTAGGTCACCTCCACGTCGACATCGAGCACCCCGTCGTGTGCCAGTAGGGCCCAGCGGATCTGGTCGGTCAGGTACGGCCCCAACGGACAGGCGGGGGTCGTCGTCGTGAGGAGGATGCGTGCCACGCCGTCGACCACATCCGCACCGTAGACCAGCCCCAGGTCGACGATGTTGACCCCCAGCTCGGGGTCGATGACCGACTGCAGGCTGCGCATCACGGATGCCTCATCGACGTGCGGGCCGAGCAGCGTGGGCAGCGTGACGCGGTCGTCAGGCATCGGTCGGCGCACCGAGATGGGCCAGGCAGCGTGCGGGGGTCACCCAGGGGTCCAGGCGAGCGGCCTGGATGGGCGCATGGATGGTGCGCAGGACACCGCGCATGAGTCCCAGGTGCACGCCACAGATCACCGGCTCACGGCCCCGGGCCAGCGTCCCGAACGGGCAGCGGCGCAGGCCAATCGGCGCGCCGGGAACCGTGGGTGGCTCGGGGTCGAAGCCGGCGTTGTCGAGAACCTCGACCAGACGCTGCACCGCGTCCGACTCGGACGTCGCGGCGGGGAGCCGCGCGGCCACGCGCGCGCCCCAGCGTTCGCCGGCATGCGCGGCCGCGCCGACCGGATCGGCGCCTGCGGCGAGCTCCTCGGCCAGGGTACGCGCCAGGTCGCGGTAGGCGCCCGCGTCACCAGCGCCGGGCTCCGGCGCGGCCATGTACCGCAGGCGGGGCCGTCCGCGTCCGGTGGGCCGGTCGCTGGCGCGCTCCACGAGTCCGGCCTGGACCAGGACACCGAGCTGCTCGCGGGCGCTGTTGGGATGCAGGCCGGCGGCGGCCGACAGCTCGTCGATGGCCAGCCCCCGGCCGGCGGATCGAAGCACGTCGAGGAGTCGCGCACGGCTGCGTCCGGCGAGTGCCCGGTGCTGCTCGTGGGAGGTCATGCTTGCATTTTGCACGGGAATGGCCGTAAATATCAAGCACCCGTCCGCCCCGAAGTCGGAGTACCTCGATGCCACCCACCGATGCCGAGACCGCGGCCGCCATCGCCGCCCACCACACCGAGATGCGGGCCGAGCTGAACCGGCGGATCGCGAATCTCGTGGCCACCGTGCGCGACGGCGCGCCGCATCGCGAGGCCGCGCGTGGCGTGCTGACGTACCTGGAGGACGACCTCCTGCCCCACGCAATGGCCGAGGAGGCGACGCTCTACCCGGCCGGCAGTGTCGGCGCGACGGCGCTGCTGGTGCGTGCCATGAGTGCCGAGCACGAGGGGCTCGTCGCCCGGGTCGCCGCCTTCCGCGCCGAGCAGGATCCGCTGGGGCTTGCCGCAGGTGCGGTAGCCATCGGCGCGCTGTTCGAATCGCACCTCGCCAAGGAGAACGACCTGTTGATCCCGGCCCTGGTGGCCAATCCGGACGTCGTGCTGGCTGAGCTGCTGGCCGGCATGCACGAGCTCATCGGGTGAGTGCCGGCACGTCACTGGACGAGCTCGCCGACCCGGTGGAGCACCTCACCACCGGCCTCGTCCGGACGCTGCGCGAGCTGGGCAACGCTGGCCGGCCCCGGCTCGCCAACCAGATCGCGGCCGACATCTACGTGGCAATTCGCCTCGACGAGCCACGCGTCGCTCAGCGCATCAACGGCGTGATGCACTATCTCGTCCGCCTCGAGCGGAGCCATTCGAAAGGAGCCCTCCCCGTGACCAATGCCACCCAGCTCGACGTGCGCAGCCTTCCGCCGGCGCAGCGCCACGCCGAGATCTTCGAGACGTTCGATGCCCTCGTGCCGGGAACGGCCTTCGAGCTCGTCAACGACCACGACCCCAAGCCGTTGTACTACCAGCTGGCCGCCGAGCATCCCGGCGAGTTCACCTGGGACTACCTCGAGCAGGGGCCGGAGGTGTGGCGTGTGCGCATCGGTCGCGCCGGGGCGGAGGCCGCCAGCGCCTGACATCACGGCATGCCCGGCGGCGGGAATCGCGCCCCGCCGCCGACCACGTCGGCATCGGTCCTACCGAGCCGTCCAGCCCCCGTCGACGTAAATCTCGGAGCCGGTCATGAACGTGGCGCCGGGCCCGGCCAGGAAGGCGATGACCGATCCGACTTCCTCCGGTCGCCCCCAGCGGCCCATGGGGCAGCTGTCGATGATCATGGTCTCCACTTCGGTGCCCTTGAGGTCGGCCACCAGCGGCGTGTCGATGAATCCGGGGTGGATCGAATTGACGCGGATTCCCTCGGTCGCGTAGCGGATCGCGGCGTTCTTCGTCATGAGCCGGACCGCGCCCTTGGTGGCGTGGTAGGCGACCGAGCCGCCGAACCCGCCAACCGCGCCGAAGATCGAGCTGACATTGACGATCGAGCCGCCGCCGGCCCGCCGCAGTTCGGGGATCGCGGCACGCATCCCCAGCCAGACTCCCTTCTGGTTGATGTCGATGACGCGCTGCCACCCCTCAACGGTCTCGGCCTCGACATCGGCCATGGTGCCGATGCCCGCGTTGTTGACGAGGATGTCGAGGCGCCCGAACTGGGCCACCGTTTCCTCGATGGCGGCTCGCCACTCGTCCTCGCTGGTCACGTCGAGGTGGCGATAGTGGGCGTTCAACCGCTCCGCGCACAGCGCGGTGGCGAGCTCGGCGCCCTCGGCGTCGACGATGTCGGCGACGACGACCGTCGCGCCCTCGGCGGCGAGCTGCCGCGCCGCGGCACGGCCGATGCCACGCGCTCCACCGGTGACGATGGCGACGCGGCCTGCAAGCGTGTCTGACATTTCGGACCTCCTGGCCCAGCTGCGGTACGGATCTAGATGCGGGTACGGATCGTTCAACTGCAGCATGGGTGGCGGACGCCGCGGTCGGTAGTGCCGACCGGACCCACCTGCGGGTGGCGAACGGCACGCGTGCCGAAGCGCCCCCCAGGTCGGGACCTCCGGCCGTGGTCGCCTCACGCTCGCGGACGGATAGTCGTCTCCAATCCAGACCCACGCACGGAGGCATACCGATGTCCACGACCGTCTCGCTCCGCGTCGGCAACCTCATGTCCATCGATCCGGTGACGGTCGCGCCCGACGCGCCCGTCGCCGAGGCCGAGGCGCTCCTGCGCACGTACCGCATCAGCGGCCTGCCGGTCGTGGACCACGGCGAGCTCATCGGCGTCGTCAGCCAGACCGATCTGCTGACCGCGCACGCCAGCGAGCTCATCAGCGCCAACTGGCCGCGCCTGCGCGTGCGGCACATCATGTCGCGCCCGGCGATCGCGATCGGCGCCATGACCTCGGTCGAGGACGCGGCACGGCGCATGATCGTCGACCACATTCATCGCCTCGTCGTCACCGATGACGCCGGCACGCCGATCGGCGTCGTAACTCCGCTCGACCTCCTGCGCGTGATCCTCGACGAGGCCGAGGTGGCCTGACCGGCGGTCAGACGTGGTAGCGGCGGCGGGCCTCGTCGGTCAGCTCGTCGCGGAAGTCGGGGTGGGCGATCGCGGTCAGCGCCGCAGCCCGCTCCCGCACGCTGCGCCCGAACAATTCGGCCACGCCGAACTCGGTGACGACCGTTCGCACATGCGCGCGACTGGTCACCACTCCGGCGCCCTCGGCCAGGGTGGCGGTGATGCGTGAGATGCGGCCGCCGGCCGCGGTCGAGGGCATCGCGATGATGGCCCGCCCCTCCGCGGCCAGGGCCGCGCCGCGCATGAAGTCCATCTGCCCGCCGACGCCGGAGTAGAAGCGGGTACCGATCGAGTCGGCGCTCACCTGGCCGGTCAAATCGACGGCGATCGCCGAGTTGATGGCCACCATCCGGCTGAATCGACGGATGACGGCGGTGTCGTTGGTGTAGTCGACCGGCCGCATCTCGACCATCGGGTTGTCGTCGACGAATCGATACAGGCGCGGCGACCCCATCAGGAAGGCGGTGACGATCTTGCCCCGGTTGATCTCCTTGGCCGCGCCGGTCACGGCGCCGGCCTCGACGAGGTCGAGCACAACGTCGGTGAACAGCTCGGTGTGCACGCCGAGATCCCGCTTGTCGCGCAGCGCGAGCGCCACTGCGCCCGGGATCGACCCGATGCCCATCTGGATCGTGGCACGGTCCGGGACCAGGTCCGCGACGAACTGCCCGATGAGGCGCTCGACCTCGCCGATCGGACTCGCCTCGTGCGCATGGGGCGGCTCGTCGACCTCCACAGCGAGCGCGATCTGGTCGACGTGCACGAAGCTGTCGCCGAGCGTGCGCGGCATCGAGGCGTTGAGCTGGGCGATGACCCGCTTCGCGTGCCGCGTGGCGGCCAACGCCGCGTCGACCGACGTGCCCAACGAGCAGAAGCCATGCTCGTCCGGGGGCGAGACGTTGATGAGCGCGACATCGAGCGGCAGTACGCGCGCGAACAGCTGCGGAACGTCGGACAGGAAGACCGGTACGTAGTCGGCGCGGCCATCGTTCACTGCCTCGCGGGCGTTGGCGCCGATGAACAGCGCTCGATGGCGGAAGTGGCCCGCCATCGCCGGCGCCAGGTGCGGCCCCGGGCCCTCGGTGTGGAAGTGCGTCATCTCGACGTCGCGCAGGTCCGCAGCCCGCTCCACCAGCGCCCCCAGCAGCACGTTGGGGGTCGCTGCGCCGCCGTGGACGAAGACCCGCTCCCCGGAGTGGATGCCGTCCACGGCTTCGGCGGCCGATACGATGCGCAAGTCAGCCTCGCACGGCGTGGAGAAGCCCGTCGCTCATCGGATGCCGGCGGGTTGCCAGGCGGCCAGGAGCGCGGCCCAGACGATGACGAGGTCGATCGCGATCCCGAGCACGAGCCACGGGTGGAAGTAGAGGGCCAGGGTCACGAGCGACGACACCGCCCCGGCGGTGGCCAGACCGGTCCACCAGGCGGCCGGCAGCCATCCCACGGTCGCCAGCCCCGCGCCGACGAGCAATGCGACCGTCGTCGCCACCAGGGCCAGACCCAGCGCACGGACGATGCCCGGATCCAGGGACAGGCCGGTGACAAGCCAAGAACGGGTCAGCTCGAATGGCCACTCCGGACCACCGGCCGTACGGGGAGGTGCGGGCGTGAGGTAGGAGACGTGGATGAACGCGTGCGCCACCAGGAATGCACCAAGGAGCCATTTCATGAGCATCATCAATCCTGCGGGTACGGGTCCACCATCCGTACGGGCGCACGCATGAGCCAGTGCCGGAAGTCATGCGTCCGGGTGTGATTGGTCAGGTCGAAGGACCGATGCGACCTCATCCGCGATGACGCGGTCCTCGCGCGCCCGGACGACCAGGACCGCCGGTGGTCCGGTCTCGATCACGGCGTCGCCCTCGGCGGCGCCCAGGCGGTCGTCGAATCCGAGGCTGCCCAGCCGTCGCACGATGTCGCGCCGGACCGCTGCGGATCCCTCCCCGATGCCGCCGGTGAACGCGAGGGCGTCGAGCAGCGGCATGGCGGTGGCGGTGGCCGCAATGGCCGCGGCGGCACGACGCGCGAACATCGCGAGGGCGATGCGCGCCGGCGCGTCGCCACGCCCCGCACGGGCCTCGAGCTGGCGCACGTCGGCGCTGCCGCCGACCGCCAGGAGCCCCGAACGTTGCGCGAGGCCAGCCGCCAGGTCCACAGGTGACACCCCGTCGCCCAGCAGCTGCAGGATGATCCCAGGATCGATGGAGCCCGAGCGGGTGCCCATCATCAGCCCCTCGTACGGCGTGAGCCCCATGGAGGTGTCGACCGACCGTCCGCCATCGACGGCGGTCACCGAGCATCCGGATCCGAGGTGCGCGACGACGAGGCGCAGCTCTTCCGGCGAGCGGCCGAGGAGCTCCGCGCTGCGCCGCGTTGCCCAGGCCACCGAGATGCCATGG
>JAICQM010000211.1 GCA_025937875.1 Chloroflexota bacterium | reverse complement strand
TGTCAATCTGGTAGGAGGCCCGTCTTCGAGAGTATGTGCTCGTGTGTACCTAGACTGGTGATACGGAGGAAGTTGAACCGCGCCGGGTTTGCCGGAGGCTGGCTGGTTTGAGTCCCTACGCGGCCGCGGCAAGGTTCTCCAGCTCGGCGTAGAACGTGGCTTCGGCCTCAGCTGGCGGGACGAAGCCGATCGGCTCGAGCAGGCGGCGATGGTTGAACCAGTCGACCCACCCCAGCGTGGCGAACTCCACCGCTTCGAGGCTCCGCCACGGCCCTTGCCGGCGCGCCACCTCGGCCTTGAAGAGCCCGATCACGGTCTCGGCGAGCGCGTTGACGCTCCTATAGTCTGTCAAGCCGCTTGCGTGAGCTGGGCTCCCGCCGGTGGCGCCTTGAGGTGGCGGTAGATCTCGCGGGCGAGGTAGCGTTTGAGGCAGCGAATGATCTCGGCCTTGGTCTTCCCGCCGGCGGTGCGCCGCTCGACGTAGGCGATCGTAGGCTGGTGGAAGCGCATCCGCACGATCACCACGCGATAGAGGGCGGCATTGGCCCGGCGATGGCCGCCCCGGTTGAGGCGGTGGCGGACGGTCTTGCCGGACGAGGCGGGCACCGGGCAGACGCCGCAGAGCTTGGCGAAGGCGGACTCGGAGCGGACCCGTTCGGGGTTATCGCCGACGATCAGGAGCATCTCGGCGGCGGTATCGGCGCCGATGCCGAAGGACCCGACCAGCTCGGGCGCGCGCTCCGCCGTGAGGCGGGTCAGGTGCTCGTCGTGGGCCTTGACCTCGGCGTCGAGGTCCAGCCAGCGGCGCGCCAGCGAGCGCACGGCGTGCTTGGCCGACGCGGTCGGCGAGCTGACGTCGCCGGGCCGGAGCGCGGCGCCTCGCTCGATCAGGGCTCGCTTGCCGGTGATGGGCTCGAGCTGCTCGCGCAACGCGGCGGGCACGCCCACCAGGAGCGCCTTGAGGGCCACGATGGCTTGGGTGCGGGCTTTCACGGCGGTGTCACGGGCGATCTTGACGTGCCGGATCATCGCCACCTGGTGCTCGCCGGACTTGGGTACGGCGGTGGCCTGCCCGTTGAGCACGGCCCGGGCGGCGTTCTCGGCGTCGATGGTGTCGCTCTTGCCGCGCTGACGGCGGAGGCGCCGGTCGGGGCGGTTCACCTCAACGACATGATGGCCCCGCCGGCGCAGGAAACGGCTCAGCCCGGCGCCGTAGGAGCCGGTGCCTTCCACGCCGACGGCCGCGACATCGCCGAGCGCACGGGCCCACCGCTCGAGCTGGGCGTAGCCGTCGGTGGTGGCGGGGATGGTGAGCCCGCCGGAGTGCCCGCCAAGCGCGTCGAGCGCCACGGCGACGTGGACGTGCTTGTGGGTGTCGACCCCGACGACGACCTTCCGGCGAGGCTGTCCGGGTGGGATACTGGCCATGGCTGTCGATCTCCTCACGTCGACGGTCCGGGCCCGGCGGTCGGGCGGGCGGACAGGACTGTGACGAGACCTGCTGCCTCAGGCTCCTATTCGGTCACTGCCCGCGCGGCCGCCGGGTTGGGGACACCGCCCGGCCGAACCGACAGATCAACAGCGAGGACACGAGGTCAGTCGTAACGGGGGTCAGGCCGGCCGGGCGGCGACCAGCAATCTCACAGTCGTAGCTGTCGCCGACGCCGCCGACCGACGGCGCGATGCCGGCCTCGGCGAGGCGCTCGGTGTACGCGATCGAGACATACTGCACGCCCCGGTCGCTGTGATGGACGAGGCCGCCCTCGACGGGCCTGCGGGCGTGCAGCGCCTGCTCCAGAGCATCGAGCACGAGGCCCGTCTCGGCCCGCCTGGCCACCCGCCAGCCGACGATCCGCCTGGCGAACGCATCGATCACGAACGCGACGTAGACGAAGCCCTGCCAAGTGGCGACGTAGGTGAAATCGGCGACCCAAAGCACGTTCGGCCGCGATGCCTTGAAGTCCCGGCTCACGCGGTCCAGCGGACAGGGGGCTGCCTTGTCGCTGACGGTGGTACGCGCCGTCTTGCCGCGAACGATGCCTCGCAGACCCAACTCGCGCATCAGCCGGGCAACGGTGCATCGGGCGATCTCGATCCCCTCGCGCCGCAACTGCCGCCAGACCTTCCGCACCCCGTAGAGCTGGAAGTTCTCGTCCCACACCCGCCGGATGTCGCCGCGAAGCCCGGCATCACGCTTGGCGCGGGCCGGCAGCTTCGAGGGATCGGCACGCCGAGCCACGTGTTCGTAGTACGTCGACGGGGCGATCGGCAGCACCCTGCAGATCGGCTCGACCCCGGACGCATCGCGGTGCGCGTCGATGAAGGCGATCATGGCTTGGGCCGGCGGTCGAGCTCCGCCATCGCGAAATAAGCCGATGCCTTCCTCAGGATCTCGTTCGCCTGGCGCAGTTCCCGAACCTCGCGCTCCAGGGACCTGATCCGCTCGCGCTCGTCCGTCGTCGGGCCAGCTCGCAGCCCCTGGTCACGCTCCGACTGGCGAACCCAGCCACGCAGCGTCTCCGCCGTGCAGCCGATCTTCGCCGCGATCGAGCCGATCGCCGCCCACTCCGAGGCGTGCTCGCCCCGGTGCTCGACCACCATCCGCACGGCCCGCGCCCGCACCTCCGGTGAATACCTCGTCTGCCTCGTCATCGCTCCATCCTCTCAAGAGTTGGAGCCTCCGGCAAACCCGGCGCGGTTCATCGCGGCGCTCATGTCCGAAATGGGCCGGCGGTTGTCGGCGTCGTCGTCCCGGCCGTGGACCCCGTGCGGCATAGACCCGGTCAGCCGCCCCATGTAGTCGAGGGCGGCGGGAGGGCTTGTTGACAAGGGGTGGCGAATCCACATACTGCGCGCCGCACGTGTTCCCGGGAACCGCCTGCCCGCGCGCGGGATCTGGGGGTAGACCCCGCAGGTGGCGCGGAGGGGTGGCCGAGTGGTTAAAGGCAGCAGACTGTAAATCTGCCCGCGTACGCGTACGTAGGTTCGAATCCTACCCC
>JAICQM010000213.1 GCA_025937875.1 Chloroflexota bacterium | reverse complement strand
CAGGAACAGCAGATTCAGGTAACGCATGGTGAGGTGTCTCCGTTGGTGTGGGGAACGT
Source organism: Chloroflexota bacterium (assembly GCA_025937875.1). GTDB lineage: Bacteria > Chloroflexota > Limnocylindria > QHBO01 > QHBO01 > JAICQM01. The sequence goes on along the minus strand of JAICQM010000213.1, from coordinate 2,894 downwards.
TGCGCCTCTGCCCGTCGAGCGGGTGGGTCGAGGCTTATGCTGCGCAATGTACAGGGCTTGTACACACCTTGTCAAGGGCACAGGCGGCGGGTGTGTCGTCCCGCTGACGCCGGCGGCCGTGATGGCGCACAAGGCGACCCGGCTGTGGTCCACTATCTGCTGATCCCGCACCACGGAGCCCGCTCGTGCGCAAGGTCATCGTCGCCAACATCATCTCGCTCGACGGCCGCTTCGCCGGGCCGGGCGGCGACGTCATGGTCATGCCGTTCGCCTCTGGCTTCAGCGAGTACAACGCGGCCCGGTTGCGGGCTGCCGAAACGCTCCTGCTCGGCCGGACCACGTTCGAGGGCTTCCGAGACTACTGGCCGCCCATCGCCGACGATGAGGATGCCCCGGAGCTGGAGCGCGAGATCTCACGCCTCAATGGCGCGATCGACAAGGTCGTGGTCTCCGACAGCCTGTCCGCCGACCAGACCGGAGCCATGGCCGCGACGACCCGCATCGTCAGGCGGGCTCATGCCAACGACGCGGTCAGCGCACTCCGTCAGGGCGACGGCCGCGACATCCTCATCTTCGGCAGCCACGTCCTCTGGAACGACCTGTTGGCCAACGGGCTGGTGGACGAGCTGCACCTGATGGTGGGTCCGGGCGTGGTGGGTGACGGGGTGCCCGCCTTCGAGAGCCGGCCGGCGGTCGGCCTGAAACTCCTGGAGGCACGCGCGCTCGGCGACGAGGGGCTGGCCCTGCTTCGGTACGCCGTCGGGCCCGAGCGGGCCTCCGACTGAGGCGACCGATGACCGTGGACCATCGGTACGACGCCATCGTCGTCGGCCTGGGTGGGATGGGGACCGCGACGGCGTTCCACCTCGCCCAGCGCGGGAAGCGCGTGCTCGGCATCGAGCAGTTCGAGCTGGGCCACGAGCGCGGCTCGTCGCACGGCCTGACTCGCATCATCCGTCTCGCGTATCACGAGGATCCCCGCTACGTGCCGCTCCTGCGGCGCAGCTACGAGCTGTGGCACCAGCTGGAGCGCCTGGCAGGGGAGCGGCTGCTCGTCACGACCGGCTCCCTGGAGGGCGGGCCGGAGGATGGACCGATGTTCAGTGGCGCGCTCGCCGCGGCGCGCCTCCACGACCTCCCGCACGAGGTGCTCACCGGCGACGAGGTCATGCGGCGCTATCCGGCCTACGCGAACCTCGACCCGCGGACCCGGATCGTCCTCCAGCCCGACGGCGGCTTCCTGCTCGCCGAGGCCACCATGCGCGCGCACGCCGAGGCGGCGACGGCGCATGGGGCGGAGCTCCGGTTCGAAGAGCCGGTGCGCGGCTGGGAGCCACTGGCCGACGGGGGCGTCCGGGTCACGACCGATCTCGCGACGTACGTCGCCGAGCGGGTGGTGATCTGCGCCGGGGCGTGGGCGCGGCAGCTGGTGCCGCGTCTCGAGCGGCTGGCGGTCCCGGAGCGCCAGGTGCTGGGCTGGTTCACGCCGCACCGCCCGGAGCTCTTCGGGATCGATCGCTTCCCGGTCTTCATCCTCGACGTCGATAGCGGCAGCTGGTACGGCTTCCCCGCGCACGACGGTCACGGCCTGAAGGTCGGCTGGTACCACCATTTCCGCGAGCCGATCGATCCCGACAACCCCGACCGATCCGCCACGCCCCGTGACGAGGAGGCGCTGCGCGGCTTCGTCGATCGCTACCTGCCCGCCGCCGCCGGGCCGACCGAGATGCTCAAGGCCTGCATGTTCACGAACTCGCCCGACGAGCACTTCATCATCGATCGCCTGGCCGATGCCCCCCAGGTCACGATCGCCGCGGGCTTCTCCGGACACGGCTACAAGTTCTGCAGCGTGGTGGGCGAGATCTGCGCCGACCTGGCCATCGACGGCGGGACCCGCCACGACATCGGTCTGTTCCGGCTGGACCGATTCCCCGACGCCTGACGCGCGGATGGTGGACATCGGCCGTGCAAAGACACCGTGTGGAAACGAATGTGGATAAGTTGGTGGATGAACCCCCTTCCGGCGCCCGGATCCGGCCCCTACGATGGCGGCCGACGCGTTACGTTCATTGCGCCGACGTCAACTCCACGTCATAGGGAATCATCCATTGACCCACACCCAGGGAGGCCCGCTGCACATGTCCGAGCGGTCCGGCGCCCCCGCCGAGCGCCCACCAGCCACGTCGCCCAGACGTGAGCTCCCATCGGCCGACGTGGCCGATTTCATCCGGTTCTGCCACCTGCGGCGCACCGCCGCGTGGCCCGAAATCTACGACGACATGTGCCTCGTGGCGGCTCGTCGGGAGTTCAACGGCTGGGGGTATGACCAGCTCGCCGCCCACGGCGTGACGTTCGCCCTCGGCGAGATGCCTCGGCTCGCGGCATGGGTGCGCACCATCGTCCCGCCGCCGGCCGAGCCGGCCGCGGAGCCACGGCTCGAGCCGCGTCTGGGGCTGGCTCCCGCCTGACCGATGGCCGCCGCCTGCGGCGGCCATCACCGCTCTCCCCACGCCTGCTTCGAGCGGCCGCGCCGCCGTGTTCGAGTTGTCCACATTCGCCCATGCAGCAGGCACCGGATTTCCACATCCGGGCCCCCAACGTACCGTTGGCGCCTAGTAGGTGTGGCGCCTGGCCATCTCCCGCTCGATCATGCGCTCCATGATCATGTACGTCTCGATCCGCCGCCGCAGCTCGTTGGCCTCCGGCGTGTAGAGGTGCACGTACTGCTGGAGCTGGAGCGAGAGCTTGCGGCTGGTGATCCGCGCGTGGTCGAGGTTGCGGCGCAGGAGGACCTGGTCCATGCGGCGCAGGTGCTCCTCGTTGAGCAGGTCCTCGTCGCGCAGCAGCTCCTTGTCCGCCTCGATCTGCGGGGTCTGGAGCTGGGCGGTGATGAT
>JAICQM010000126.1 GCA_025937875.1 Chloroflexota bacterium | reverse complement strand
TGCCGCCCCGCGCGAGCGGCGGCGCTGCTCCTCCATCGCCGCATCGAAGCCGGCGCGATCGACGCCGACCCCCGACTCGGCGGCCATCTCGACGGTCAGGTCGATCGGGAAGCCGAACGTGTCGTGCAGCCGGAACGCCTCCTCGCCGCTGATCTCGCCGCCACGCTCCACCAGCTCGGCCAGCCGCGCGCTGCCCGCCTCCAGGGTGCGGGCGAACTTCGCCTCCTCCGCCTCCACCTCGCCCAGGATCCGGTCTCGGTCGGTGGCCAGGTGCGGATAGGCCTCGCCCATGAGGTCGATGACCACGGCGCAGGTCTGGCGCAGGAACGGGCCGGCGATCCCCATCAGGCGACCGTGGCGCAATGCGCGGCGAATGATGCGGCGCAGGACGTAGCCGGCGCCGTCGTTGGCCGGTTTGACGCGCTCGCCGATGAGGAACGTCATCGCCCGCGAGTGGTCGGCCACGACCTGGTAGCTGAAGCGCTCGCTCTCGACCGTCTCGGGGTCATGGCCGATGAACTCGGCAAGGCGCTCGATGATCGGCACGAACAGGTCGGTCCGGTAGTTGGAGTCCACGCCCTGGAGGACCGATGCCAGCCGCTCCAGGCCCATCCCGGTGTCGACGCTCTTGAACGGCAGCGGGGTCAGCGTCCCGTCGGCGGCCCGGTCGAACTCCATGAAGACCAGGTTCCAGACCTCGAGCCAGCGCGGGCAGTGCTCGGAGTGGTCCGGCACGCAGTGCGGGCCCTCGGACAGGTGCGCGCCACGGTCGTAGTGCAGCTCGCTGCACGGCCCGCACGGCCCGGTGTCGCCCATCCGCCAGAAGTTCTGCTCGTTGCCCTCGGCGATGTTGCCCCAGCGGACCAGGCGCTCGGGCGGCAGGCCGATCTCATCGGCCCAGATGGCGTGCGCCTCGTCGTCGTCGGTGTACACGGTGGCGGCGATGCGATCGGCCGGGATGCCGAGCTCATCGGTCAGGAAGGTCCAGGCCCAGTGGATCGCGTCGCGCTTGAAGTAGTCGCCGAAGCTCCAGTTGCCCAGCATCTCGAACAGCGTGTGGTGCCGCGGTGTGCGGCCGACCTCTTCGAAGTCGTTGTGCTTGCCCTGCACGCGGAGGCAGACCTGGGAGTCGACGGCGCGAGTGTAGTCGCGCTTCTCCTCGCCGGTCAGGACGCGCTTGAACGGGGCCATGCCGGAGTTGACGAACAGCAGGGTGGGGTCGTCGCGGGCGAGCAGGGGCGCGCTGGGGACACGGGTGTGCCCGCGCGCCTCGAAGAAGCGCTGGAACTGCTCGCGGACTTCGCCCGCGCTCGACGCCTTCATGCACTGCTCTCCACAGGGCTCTCCACACGGCGAGAGCCGGCTGTCACCCACCGGCTCTCGAACGCTCGTATCGCGGTCGTCAGTGGACCGCCGGCGGTGGGATTACGAGACGCTGCCCCCCGCCTCGACCTCGTACTCGGCCAGCATCTCGGCGCGCGCCTGCTCGGCCGCCGCGCGGCCCTCGCTCACCGCGTCGCCGAATGCCGACCGCTTGGCGTCGACGAAGTCGCCGACGTGATCACGGAACTCCTCGCCGGTCTCGGGTGCCAGCAGCAGTCCGATGGCCGCCCCCACCAGGCCGCCGATGACGACGCCGGCCAGGAAGCTGCCGAATCCCGAATCGCTGTTCATGGGGTGTACTCGTCCTCGCGTGAGTGGACCGATTCTACCGGCCCGATGGCGAGGCGTCCGGGCGCGGCGGTGACGGTCGCGGTCTCCAGCGTGTGCTGGAGGGCGTTCATGATGTCGTTGAGGCGGTCGAGCTTGACCGCAACATCCTCGGACAGCACCTCGGCATTGGCCGCCAGCTCGCGGGAGTGGGCGAGGATCGGGCGCGCCTCCTCCTCCGCCAGCCGGGCGAGCCGCCGCGCGTCGCCGGCCAGGGCACGCGACTCGCGCAGCAGCGGGGTGGCCTGGATGGCGAGGTACAGGCACGCGGCGCCGACGAGGAGCACCCCGACGCCGACCCCGACGTTGAAGATCGCCGTCACCAGCTCCACGGTCGCCTCCTCATGCCCCCGTGCGCCCCAGTATCGCCCACCTCACTCGTCGTCCGGGAGGCCGGGCTGCGGTCCCATGGCCGAGAGCAGGACCACCGCCAGCATCGCCAGCTGCGCCCCGACCGACGCCGCGACGAGCGCGAAGTCACCGATGCGCACCAGCTCCAGCCCGGTGCGGTCCCCGATGGCGTTGCCGGCCATGGTGCCGATCAGGCTGGCCAGGGCCAGGAACGGCACCAGCGAGCCCCACCGGCCACGGACCAGGATGAAGGCGAACAGGTTGGCGAGCGCCACCAGGACGCTCAGCAGCAGCCAGGGGGTCATGCGCCGCGCGGCGCGATCCGGCCTCCGCCCAGCACCTCGTCGCCGGCGTACAGCACCGCCGCCTGGCCCGGCGCCGGCGCCCAGACCGGCTCGGCGGCCTCGACCGCGAAACGATCGGTACCGATGAGGGTCACCTCGGCCGGCACCGCGTCACCGCGATGGCGGATGCGCACCTCAGCCTCGAAGCGCTCCGCCGGCGGCGCGCCGGCGACGAAGTGCGCCCCGCTGGCCGTGAACGTGCGCTGCGCGATCTCCTCCCGCCGCCCGACGACCACGGTGTTGGTGGCGGGGATCACCTCGCGCACGTACACCGGCTCACCGACCGCAACCCCCAGGCCGTGCCGCTGCCCGACGGTGTAGTGGGCATACCCCGAATGGGTGCCGATCCGCGTCCCGATGCCGTCGACGATGGGTCCCGGGTCGCCGGCGTAGCCACGCCGCTCGGCGAGCAGCTCGCGGTAGTCACCCAGCGGAACGAAGCAGATCTCCTGGCTCTCCGGCTTGTCGGCGGTGGGCAGGTCCCACTCGGCGGCGATCTCGCGCACCCGGGGCTTGGTCAGCTCGCCCAGCGGGAAGCGCGTGGCGGCCAGCTGGGCCTGGGTCAGGGTCCACAGGAAGTAGGTCTGGTCCTTGGCCGCGTCGACGGCCCGCAGCAGGTGGTGACGGCCGGCGGCATCGGTCTCGATGCGGGCGTAGTGGCCGGTGGCGACCGCGTCGGCGCCGTACGCCGCCAGGCCGCGGCTGAGCAGCACGTCGAACTTGATGTGCTGGTTGCAGGCCTGGCACGGGTTGGGCGTGGCGCCGTCGAGGTCGGCGTCGACGAAGGCATCGATGACCTGGCTGCCGAACTCGCGTTCCAGGTTGAGGACGAAGAACGGGATGCCGGCCAGCTGCGCCACGCGGCGCGCGTCGTCGGCCGCGTCGGGCGAGCAGCACGAGCGGCGCAGCTCGTAACCCTCGCCCTCGTCGGGCGAGAGGCGCATCCAGACCCCCACCACCTCGTCGCCGCCACTTCGGGCCTCGTCAGCGAGCAGGGCGGCCGCCACGCTGGAGTCGACGCCGCCGCTCATGGCGACCACGATGCGGCCCATCTAGGCCTCCACCGCGGCCGGCATCCCGGCGCCGCGCAGGCGGGGCAGGACGTCGGTCAGCACGTCCAGGGTGCGTGCCACGTCGGCCGCGGTCGTCTCCCGGCCCAGCGTCATGCGCAGCGAGCCGTGGGCGGTGTGCGGGTCGATGCCCATCGCCAGCAGCACGTGGCTGGGCTCGGTGCTCCCCGAGGTGCAGGCGCTGCCCGTCGAGACCTCGATCCCCTCCAGGTCGAGCGCCGCGACGAGATCACCACCCTCGACTCCCTCGACGACGACGCTGACGTTGTTCGGCAGCCGCCGTTTGGGGTCACCGGTGAGCGTGATCCCCTCGTGCGCCAGCAGGCCGTCGCGCAGCTGCTCCGCCAGCCCCCGCTGGCGATCCCCCTCCTGGTCGAGCTCCGCATGGACCGATGCGAACGCCGCCGCCATCCCCACGATCCCGGGCACGTTCTCCGTCCCCGCACGCCGCTGCCGTTCCTGCGACCCGCCCTGGACCTGCGGCAGGAGCTGCGTCCCTCGCCGCACGAACAACGCCCCGACGCCCTTCGGGCCACCGAGCTTGTGCGCCGAGAGGCTGACGAGGTCGGCCTGCCAGGCGTCGACATCGATCGGCAGGTGCGCCGCCCACTGCACCGCGTCGACGTGGAAGCGGGCGTGGTGGGCGCGCACGAGCGCGCCGATCTCTTCGATCGGCTGCAGCGTGCCGACCTCGTTGTTGGCCGCCATCACGCTGACGAGCGTGGTGCGGTCAGTGAGCGCCTCGGCCACGTCGGCCGGGTCGACCCGGCCGTATCGGTCCACCGGCAGGGTCGTGACCTCGAATCCGCTGCGCTCCAGGATGGCCGCCGCGTTGAGCACCGCCTTGTGCTCGACGGCACTGATGACGACGTGCTTGCCGCGCGGGCTGGCGGCCCAGGCGACGCCCTTGAGGGCCAGGTTGTCGGCCTCAGTGCCGCCGGCGGTGAAGACGATCTCGCGCGGTGCGGCCCCGATGAGGGCGGCCAGCGTCTCGCGCGCCTCGTCGATCCCCTGCCGCGCCCGCCGCCCGGCGGCGTGCAGGCTCGACGGGTTGCCGGTGTGCTCGGTGAGGTACGGGAGCATCGCCTCGAGCACCTCGGGGCGCAGCGGCGAGGTCGCCGCGTGATCGAGGTAGATGGCCATCAGGCCTCGATTATAGGGAGCCCGGCGCCGGTATCCTCTGGCGCATGATCGTTCGTTCCATCGATACCGTTGCCGGGACCGATCTCGACGTCGCGGGAGAGGGCTGGCGCGCGGTGCGCCTCTTGGTCCGCGACGACGGGCTCGGCTTCTCCCTGTCGGAGACCACCGTCGAGGCCGGCGCCGAGCTCGACCTGTGGTACAAGCATCACCAGGAGGCGTGCTTCGTCATCGAGGGCGAGGCCGAGCTCACCGAGCGCGACACGGGCGTAGTGCACCGTCTCGGCCCAGGGTCGCTCTACGCCCCCGAGCACGACCGCCATCACGTCAGCGTCCGTTCGCCGCTGCGCCTGGTGTGCGTCTTCAACCCGGCCCTGACCGGCCACGAGACCCACGACGCCGATGGGAGCTACCTGCCGCCCGACGACTAGCCTCTTGTCTGGCTGGTCCTTGGCGCCGTGTCAGCAGTCGCTCGTGCTGCACATGCTGCACATGCTGCACATGGTGCACGAGCAGGTGCCGACAGGGTCCCGAGCGGGCTCCCCGCGCTTGACGCGCGCGATGGCGTGGACGCCCTGCGGTCCTGGGCGGGTGGCCCTCGGGTGCTCCCTCGCGAGGTTGCCAGCAATTGCCAGCCAGCCGTACCACGGCTCGTAGGCGCTCTCGGGACGCTGAAAACACTGCGGGAAGGCTGCCGTCGAGCGTGGCGAAGGAGCCATTGGAGGCATCGGCGGGGCCCGGGCGCGCCTAACAGCCGTACCACGGCTCAGTGGTGCCGTTAACGGCTTCCGGGTCAGATACCAGCCGCTTGACGCCTCAATGGCGACAACGCAGCCACCGGATTTCGCGCGACGGCGCGGCCAACCGGCGCCGAACGCTACCCCTCGGCGGCTCGTGCGACCTGGACGTCACCGTCTGGGTCGACGTGGACAAAGAGAATGGGTCCTTCGGATCGTGGGAACATCGTCGAATCCGCGACCTGCTGCCCGTTCACCGCGAGTGTCCAGGCGCCTTGCTCGACGGTTTGGAACTCGACGCCCCCGCCGGCGAGGACCTCCGTACGCTCGTGCTGTCCGCCGCCGGTCAGCTCGATGACGACCGATGCCTCGCTGTCGTTCTCGATCCGGGCCTCCAGCTGCGGACCCCGGCATGCGGTCACTGCGACGGCGACGCCCAGGACCACCATCAGCCGCGCCAGGGTGCGCGTCACTCGCCGTCGACCACGCGGAGGTGGAGCTCGTCGAGCTGCTTCGGGGCCAGTGACGACGGGGCATCCATCATGAGATCGGTGCCCGACTGCGTCTTGGGGAAGGCCATCACCTCGCGGATGTTGTCGACCTCGGCGTAGAGGGCCG
>JAICQM010000081.1 GCA_025937875.1 Chloroflexota bacterium | reverse complement strand
TGGCTATCGGGTGCGGGCGTTCCGCTCGGCCGCGACCACGGTGGCCGGCCTGGACGCCGGGGAGCTGGAGCGTCGCGCCGGGGCGGGCACATTGCGCGAGCTCAGCGGGATCGGCGAGGTCACCGAACGCACCGTCCTCGAGTCGCTGCGCGGCGAGGAGCCGGTGTACCTGCGCCGTCTCGAGGCCACCGGTCCGACGCCGGTTGCCGCCGGCACGGCGGACCTGCTGGCCGCACTGCGCGGCGACCTCCACGTCCACTCCGACTGGTCGGATGGCGGGTCTCCGATTCGGGAGATGGCGGAGGCGGCCCGTGAGCTCGGTCGTGCGTACATCGTCCTCACCGATCACTCCCCGCGGCTCACCGTCGCCAACGGGTTGTCGCCGGATCGCCTGCGGACCCAGCTCGGCGAGGTGGCCGCGCTCAACGCCGAGCTGGCTCCGTTCCGCCTGCTGACCGGGATCGAGGTCGACATCCTGTCCGACGGCTCGCTCGACCAGGAGCCGGACCTCCTCTCCCGCCTCGATGTCGTGGTGGGGAGCGTGCACTCCGAGCTGCGAATGGAGCCCCGGGCCATGACCCGCCGCATGGTGGCGGCATTGGCCAACCCGCACCTCGACGTCATCGGCCACATCACGGGGCGGATGCGGACGCGGCGCCGCAACCGTCCCGAGTCGACGTTCGACCCCGACATCGTGTTCGCCGCCGCCCTGCGCTTTGACAAGGCAATCGAGGTCAACTCGCGCCCCGAGCGCCAGGACCCGCCGAAGCGCCTGCTCAGGCTGGCGGTCGAGGCCGGCTGCCGCATCAGCATCGACTCCGATGCCCACGCTCCGGGTCAGCTGGCCTGGCTCCACTTCGGTGCGGAACGCGCGTATCGGAGCGGCGTGACGCCGGCCATGGTCGTCAACGCCATGGCGGTGGATGACCTGCTGGCCTGGGCCGCCGCCCACGAGGCCTGACCGGCTCGGGACCGCTCAGGGGTGGCCCCGGTCGTGCATCATCGGTCTGGAACGAGCGAACCCCACATCGAAGGAGACCCCTGAATGTCCGTTGCACGAGTCACCGAGCTGTCCTGCACCTCGACCGAGAGCTTCGAGGACGCCATCCGCCAGGGAATCGAGCGCGCCAACAAGACGCTGCGCCAGGTCCGCAGCGCCTGGGTCAAGGAGCAGCGCGTGATCGTCGGGCGCGACGGCAGCATCGAGTTCCAGGCCAACATCCTCGTGACGTTCGTCCTCGAGGACTGACACCGGTCGACCCCGCGGGGTCGCGCTCAGCCGTCGGCGAGCGCGACCCGATGTCCCTCCCGCCGGAACAGGGACCGATACACCGGGTTGCTGACGCGGCTGTTGACGGTCGCTGCGTCGAGCGGCTTGCCGGAGCGCGGAGCGCGGAACACGCCACGCTCCGTGATCGCGGCCGCCAGCTCGGCCGCGGTCTGCGGACCGCGCTCGCCGATGACGGCCATGATCTCCTGGTGCAGAGGCACACGCTTGCCGCCATCCGCCGCCGCAGCCTTGCGCGGCCGTCCGCGCTTCGGCCGTTCGGCCGGCGCTTCGCCGCTCGCCGCGGCGGTTGACTTCGGCGGGCGTCCGCGCCGCTTGGGCGCGACGACCTCGGGCGCGGCCTCGGCATCCGCCACTGCCGCGGGCTTGCCCGCCTCGAGCGCCGCGATGCGCTCGGCGAGCTCATCGATCCGCGCAGCGAGGGCCGACTGGGCCTTCGGACCGGCCCCCACCCGCTCCGCCTCGAGCCGCTCCTCGACCCATGACGTCACCAGCTCGCCGGGGCGGAGCCCGGCCTCGCCGGCCAGTGTCTTGAGCACGTTGAGCTGACGTGGCGTGAGACGAATGTTCATCCCGCCCTCGTCGTCACGCCGGTACGGCGGCCGTGCCGGCGGCCGTGCTCCGAAGCCGCTCTCGCGCGGCCGGTCGTCGCGGGGAGCGGGATCACGCCGCTCGAAGCCACCACTCCGATCGGCTCGGGGAAAGCCGCGCTCCGGCCGCTGAAATCCACCCCGTTCAAATCCACCCCTGCCCCCACCGGACCGTCGGTCGTCCCGTCTGTTTTGTGCCATCGATCCAGTATCGGGGCGTTGTGACGAATGCGCCAGTGGCAATCGCGACCAATTGTTGCAACGGCGAGTCAGAAGCTGCCGCTGGCGCCCCCGCCGCCCGACGACCCGCCACCGGAGAAGCCGCCGCCGCCCGACGAGCTCGACGCGGTCGACGGCGGCGTGCTGCCCATGCTGCCCAGGGCGTCGAACATGCCACCGATGTCGGGAACCGCGGAGCCGGAGAAGATCCCGCCCCCGCCATGCACGATGCTGCTGGCGTCGGGCGTCGCGTACGTCGCCCCGCTCGACGAGCCGAGCCAGTAGGGGTAATACGACGGCGCGGTGGCCTGCCCCGCCTCTCGGGCATCGGCGAGCGTGCGCTCGAGGACCTGCCGCACCCTGTCATGGAGCCCGAGTGCGATGCCCCACACGACGGCCTTGTCCGGCGTATCGGCCAGGATGCGCACCGTCTCGTCGGCGGCGACCTCGTTCATCGACCGCGCCTGGGCCAGCGTCTTCTCGAGCGTGCGCCGGTAGGCGCTCAGCATCGCGTCCACGTAGGCGCCCTGGGTCGTGCGCTTGCTCATGGCGCGTGCGAAGCCGAAGGTGATGACGGCGCCCATCCCCAGGCCGATGGCCACCAGCAGGAGGCCGCTCATGGGGAGGACGAAGCTCAGGACGCCGGCGCCGAGGGCGGCCGCCAGCCACAGGCCGGCGAACCCCATCCAGCGGTTGATCACCGGGGTCGGCTCGCGGGTCAGCCATCCGAGCCTGACCGCCTCGCGCTCCAGGCGCTCGCTGGTGGGGGCGAGGGCGTCGTTGAGGCGCCACAGACGCGAGCGGCTGAGCCGCTCCTCGTTGCCGGCCAGCTTGCGAATGACCTCGTACGCGTCCTGCGAGATCTCGGGCAGGTCTCGCGCGGCCGGTCCGGGGTCGACGAGGTGGATGGCCGGGTCCGTCTCGGGGTCGGCGTCCTCGTCCGAGCGGGCACTCGACACGTTGTCGAGGTTCGCGAATCCGATGCGCCCGGTGCTGGCGACCTCGAGCAGCGTGACGTTGAGGCTGTGGCGGGTCGCGCGGCCCTCGCGCACCACCGTTGCCAGCGCCGGCGTCATGCCGGCCGGAGGTCCGGCCATCAGGATCGACGGCGAGTCGGTGAGGTCCGGGTCATCGCCCTCGCGTCGCCAGGCGAAATACGCGCCCCCGCCGACGGCGAGCAGGGCGAGTGGCGCGCCGATGAGCCCCAGCACCGCGTTGAGCTGCCGCGCCCGGTTGAGTCGATCGCGTTGCTCGGGCGTCGTCGCGCGCTCGATGGCCTCGATCGTCTCACGTACGGCGCCGTCGAGGTCGCCGTTGCGCGCCGCCGGTACGAACTCGTTGTCGATGACCCCCTTCAGGGCGTCCTCGTCGAGGTAGGCCGACGTGTAGCCGGATCCCGCGAACAGGCTCACCTTGCCGTGGATGCGGTCGTCGTTGAGACCGATCATCAGCACCAGCCCGTCGTCGAAGCCTGAGCGGCCGATGCCCCACTGGTCAATCAGGGCCCGGGCGTCGTCGAGGTTCTCGTCCTCGGTGATGAAGGGCTTGACCTGGGTGTAGACGACCACCTCGGCGCCGGTCAGCGTTTCGATGGCGTCGATACGCCGCTCCACGCTGCGCTCGACGTCATCGCTCAGCGCATCGGCGGTGTCATACACCGCGACGTCGTTGACCGGGTCGGGAAACGGCGGCCCCGCGGCACTCGCAGCGGCCGCCAGCGCGAGCGTGGCAAGGAGCGCGATGAGGGGTGGCATGGGCCGCTGTCGCATCGCCGCCGAGGATAGCCCGTTTGCGTCACGCTCCGCAGGCTGGCACCCTACTTGCGACGTTCATTGCCGACAACGGCAGATGACAGGCGCGGCGCACCCCGTGTGCACCGCGTGGCGATCGCCCTCCACGAGACGCCATCGGGCGGCCATCAGACGGGCCACCCACGCAGCGATCGCTCCAATTCCGCATTCGGAGCAACCATTGAGGCACCGCATCGCGGCGCTGTGCGCCGCTCTGGCCGCCGGGCTCACGCTCACGGCCGCCATCGGGGGAATGACCGCCCAAGCGCGGGACGGTGGACCGCTCTCGCGACGCTCGTCGCCGCTGGATCACGCGACCGTCGAGCAGCAGGTGCTCGCCGCCCGCGGCACGCGCACCGACGCGGGCGGCACGGCGTCGCTGGCACCAGCCACGACCGCGGCGCCGGCAGCGCCCGATGCGGCGGCGGCCACGACCGTGCGTGGCATCGCCAGCAACTACGCCGGCACGGCGGGCTGGATGGGCGAGGCCGTGGTCGCGCTTCCCGGTGCGCTCGGCGGCCGCTACACGGGAGCCGTCAACGGCACCGTCACCGTCTGCGCCGACCGATGTGTCGAGCTGCGCTCGGTCGACTGGTGCGATTGCTACTGGGGCAGCGCCGACGAGCGGGTGGTGGACCTCTCGCACCAGGCGTGGGCGCTCGTCAGCGACCAGCCGCTCAGCCGGGGCCTGATCGAGGTCGAGCTGCGCTTCGACTGAGTCCGCTGTGGTCAGCCCTCGCAGCTGACCGCGACCCGCGTGGGGGCGGTGGCGATACCGGGCATCGTCTCCTGCATCTCGACCCGTTGACCGCCATCGATTTCGACGGTGACGAAGCCCAGCGTGCGGGTCGTCCGTCCCGATCCGTCGTAGGCCGCCAGCCGGCACCGCGCCCGCCCGGTGCGTTCGCCGTCGTTGGCCACCGCGACCACCACCTCCAGGCGATCGCCAGCGGCCGGTGCGCTGGAGACGACCTGGGCGCTGAACGGACCGATGTCGCGCATCGCGAAGCTCCCCGCCAGGGCCAGTGCGGCGACGCCGGCGATGATGGCGGCCACCATCGTGCCGTGGTACTGGGTCGCCGACGGGGTCGTCATGCCGGCGCGGTTGCAGACTGCGCAGATCGTCTCGTCCGGACCGATCTCGCGTCCGCACTTGATGCAGTGCCGGGTCTCCTCGCGCGGCTCGGGCTGGCGCGTCACGCGGCAGCCTCGGCCTCACCGCTGGCGCCGGCTCGATCGAGCCGCTCGCCGGCGTGGATCGGGATCGACAGGTGGTTCTCCTCCGGGCTCAGCGGGCAGCTCCAGCGCGCGTCGTACACGCAGGAGGGGTGGTAGGCGTAGTTGAAGTCGAGGTTCAGCTCGTCGGCCGTGCTGCCGAGGTCGGCCCCCTTGGCCGAATCCCACAGGTAGCGGCCACCACCGTACGTCTCACGCCCGGCGGTCGCGTCGCGGAAGGGGATGAAGATGCCGCCGGCGTAGTCGTCGAGCCAGTACACCGCCAGCCGGCATGGCGTGCCCTCGACCGCGAACCGCACCCAGCCGATGCGGGCGTACGACATCGCGTCACCGGCGCCCGACCGCGGCAGTGCCAGCGGCGGCGCGGCCGGATCGCGTTCCAACCGCGCGCGGAAGGTGAGCGACGGCTCGTGGCGCCAGTACGCGAGGCCGCGGAAGTCGCGCCGCGCATCGGCGGGGATGGGGGACTGCGGGTGCTCGCCGAACAGGCGGTCCTTGCGGGTCCGGAACGTCACCAGCCGGATCGCATCGGCCCGGGCGTCGCTGCGCAGGTCGGCGTAGAGGGCGGCCACGCGCCGACGCCAGTCGGCGAGCGCGAGTTGGTCTGACATGCGTGGACAAGGATACGGGCGGCGCAACCCGAGGGCAGCGCCGCCCGTATCGGTCTGTGGCTGGTGGCCGGGCTACACGAGCCCCTTGTCCTCGAGCCATTGCGCCGCGGCGTCCTCGAAGGCAGTCTGGTTGACCGCCACCTCGACGCCGAGACGGGTGAGCTCCTCGGTGGTCAGCAGCTCCGACACCGCATTGAGGGTATCGGCCAGCGTCGCACCGCCGGCATCGGCCAGCTCCTGGGTCAGGACCGGAGCGATGTTCTGCGCCGGGGCCAGGCCACCGTCGTCCTCGAGCAGGACGAAGTTGAAGCGCTCGATGTCGGGCTGCGTGGTGCACACCTCGGCGACGTCGATCTCGTCGCCGTTGAGTGCCTCGGCCATGGCCGGGGTGCAGGCCTCGTAGTTGTTGACGTCGAGCGTCGAGATGTCGATCCCGTACACCTCGTCCAGGCCGGGACCGCACGATGGGTTGTCGCCGCACTCGGCGGGCAGGCCCCAGGTCAGCTGATCGGCCACCTCGGCCAGGTCGCTCATCGTGGTCAGGCTGAACTCGTCGGCCGTCTCCTGGCGCACGACAAAGCCGTCGGCATCGGTGCCCGGCGACGCGTCGAGCGCGGTGGCCGGCGTGTCGAGCTGCGCGAGCTGAGCCTGGAGCGCGGCCAGCGTCTCGGCGGTGTCGGCGGTGGCCTCACCCTCGAGATCCTCGTTCTCGGCGAGGAATCTGACCAGGGAGCCGATGTACTCCGGCATCAGGTTGATCTCGCCGGAGGTGAAGGCGGCGAACTGGACGTCGCGCGCGCCGATCTCGAGCTGGCGCTCGACGGTGAAGCCCTCGGCCTCGAGGGCCTGGGCGTAGATCTCGGCGACGAGCGCCGACTCGTAGAAGCCGGCCGAGCCGACGGTGATCTCTGGAAGGTCGGCTGCACCAGACGTTCCGGCCGAGCCGGACGGCGACTGGCTGCCCCCACCCGTCGTGCAGGCGCTGAGGACCAGCGCCAGCAGCGACGCCCCGAGGGCGAGCCTGCGGGCAATCCGCATGTGGGTCTTCTCCTTTTCTGGATGGTCGGCGCCGCCCGTGCGGCACCGAGGACGTTCAGCGACCACCTTAGCAAGCGGTCTGTCGAAACGAGTCAGGTATGCCATGACTACGTGACGATCGTGCGAAAGGCTCACGAATGACCGATGTCTCGCTCAGGTGGCCGCGGGGCGCGGCGCCTGGCCTGCGTGTGCATACGGCCGCGCCCGCTGGCGGCCGGCGCGGCGCTGCACGAAGGCGAAGAGCAGCTCGGTCAGGATCGAGAGCACGGCGACCAGCACCGCCGCCCCGACCAGGCGTGCCCGGTCGCCGCCGTTGATGCCCTGGATGATGATGATGCCCAGCGTCCCGCCGGAGACGACAGCCGCCAGGGTCGAGGTCGCGACGGTCTGCACGGCCGAGGTGCGCACGCCTGCCAGGATGACCGGCAGTGCCAACGGCACCTCGACCCCGAACAGCAGCTCGCGTTCGCGCATCCCCATCCCCCGCCCGGCCTCGATGAGGTCGCGGTCGACCTCGCGCAGCCCGACGTAGGTGTTGGTCACGATCGGCGGAATCGCGAGCAGTACGAGGGCCAGCAGCGACGTCCAGAAGCCGGAGTCGCCGGTGCGCAGGGCGAGCACGATCGGGAAGAAGATGCCTATCAGCCCCAGGGTGGGCACAGCGCGGCCGATGTTCGCGAGCGAAACGACCGCACGTGCCCCGCGACCGGTGTGGCCGATGGCGAGGCCGGCCGGCAGGGCGATGGCGAGCGCGGCGCCCAGGGACGCCGCCGAGAGGACCACCTGCTCCCATAGGCGCACGCCGATGCCGTTGGGGCCCTCCCAGCTGGCTGGATCGGTGAGGAAGGCGATCGTGTCGCCGATGAGCTCCATGCCGGCTCAGCCGGTCGCCTCGCGCGCCCGGGCCCACGGGGTGAGGACGCGCTGGATCCAGAGCAACAGGACGTCGGCGGCGATGGCCAGGGCCACCGCCAGCACGACGCCGGTGTAGATCGAAGTCGGGAAGAAGCGGTTGATGCCGCTGTTGACGATGAGGTAGCCCAGCCCGCCGGCGCCGATGAGGGTGGTGATCGTCACCAGCCCGATGGTGGTGACGGTGGCGATCCGCAGGCCGGCCACGATCACGGGCAGCGCCACCGGGAGCTCCACGCGCAGCAGCCGCTGCGACGGGGACAGGCCCATCGCGGTCGCCGCCTCCGTCACCTCGGCCGGGACGCCCTCCAGGCCGGCGACGATGTTGCGGACGAGGATCAGGAGCGTGTAGCTGACGAGGGCGATCTCGGCCGTCACCAGGGAGAGCCCGGTGATGGGTACCAGCAGCGCGAAGAGCGCCAGGCTGGGGATCGAGTACATCGTGCCGGTGATGCCGATGACCGGTCCGTAGAGGCGCGGCACGGCGCGGATGATCAGCGCCAGCGCGAAGGAGATGACCAGGCCGACCACGACCGCGATGACCGTCATCTGGAGGTGCTCGACGAGGCGCAGGCCGATGGCGTCGAGGTTGTC
>JAICQM010000013.1 GCA_025937875.1 Chloroflexota bacterium | reverse complement strand
TCCCGGATCACGAACTACGGCGAGGCGCTGTGGTGGGCGGCCGCGACGATCACGACCGTCGGCGCCGCGACCGAACCGGTGACACTCGGAGGACGACTCGTCGCCCTCGCCCTGATGCTGGCCGGCCTCGTGCTCTTGGGCTACGTGGCTGGGGTGCTGGCCACGCTCCTCTTCGAGCGACGCGACGGCCAGGCGAGCCGAAGGGTGCGACGGTAGCGGCTTCGATCGTGCACCGCCCGGGGGGCATGCCAGATTGGATCTTCTCCGGTTGGGCGCGCGACCACCCAGGACTCGACGTGCTCGCGCCGGATGGCGGTCACGTCGCGCGGCATGCCCACGTCGGCCAGGCAGCGCCCGAAGCGGGTCACGGCGTCGACGTAGCCAGTGATCGTGCGGGGCGCCTTGTTGCGGCCTCGAGATGGCGCCGCCGAGAAGCCGTCGCGGCCTCGATGGTAAGGTTCAGGGACTCGGCAGAGGTCGAAGCCAGGAACACGGCCCTCATGAGGCGGAAGGTCGAACTCCCGAATCATGCGCTCTGTGAGCAGTTGTGCGTCAAGCCTCTACCGAGTCAGACGCTCAGATTGAGCGTGAATACGCGCCCGTAGCTCAGTGGATCAGAGCAGCTGACTTCGGATCAGCAGGTCGGGGGTTCGAATCCCTCCGGGCGCGCCATCGCGTCACCTACCAACCTCGCCCTGGCAGGGCCTCGCCGAGCACGAGATGTACCTCAAGGCGATCGAGCGGCGGCTCATCTCTCACATTCCTCACTGGTTGGGACAGGTCCTCCGTCGCGCGCGTCGCGGACGCGCCGACGCCGGCAGCGCCCGCTATTGCTACGCCGTCTGGCTGCGCCACCTGACCCTGGCCGCTCGCGACGCGGGACTCGATCGCGTGCCCGATGCCGTCGCCGAGCTGGGCCCGGGCGCCTCGCTGGGCGTCGGCCTGGCCGCCCTCCTCTCGGGCGCGTCGCGCTACCACGCGCTCGACGTGGCGCGTGACGCCCCCGACGAGCCGGAGCAGACGCGGCGGCTCCTCGATGAGCTCCTCGTGCTCTTCGAGCGCCGCGAGCCGATCCCCGGTCCAACCGAGTTCCCGCGCCTCGAACCGGCGCTGGAGTCGTACGCGTTCCCCCACGAGCTGCTCACCGACGACCACCTCGGACGCTCGCTGGCCGCGAGCCGGGTGGAAGCGATCCGTGCCGCGTGCGCGGCGCTGGGCGCGGAGACCGCCGGCATCCGCGTGGCGTACCACGCACCGTGGCACGACCCCGGCGTGATCGAGCCGGGGAGCGTCGATTTCATCGTCTCGCAGGCGGTGCTGGAGTGCGTCGACGACCTGGCGACCGCGTATCACGCCACCCGGCAGTGGCTGCGTACGGGCGGGATCGCCTCGCACCAGATCGACCTGCGCTCCCATGGGACTTCGGACCGATGGTGGAACGGGCACTGGGAATACCCGCCGCGGCTGTGGGCGTTCCTGCGCGGTGCGCGGCCGTCGCTCATCAACCGCGAGCCCGTTTCCACGCACGTGCAGCGCTTGACCGATGCCGGGTTCAGGATCCTGACCGATCGGCGCACCCGGCGCGATGACGGGATCCCGCGCGATCGGCTGGCACCCCCGTTCCGCCGCTTGAGTGACGACGACCTGGCGACCAGCGCCATCTTCATCCAGGCGACGACGGCCTGACCGGCACCTGCCACAGGACGGGTCGCGAGCGGTCCGCGGCGCAGATCACGACCGAGCCGGGCAGCACGTCCATGCCCACCATGCCGTGCGGGGGGTGCATGCCGTCGCGCACGGCGAGGCGCGGCACCGCGAGCTCGACACCGCCGACGATCAACGTCTGATCGGTGACGAAGCCACCGACGACATCGGCCCCGCTGACGCCGCCGCCGATGCGCTCGGAGGCGCTGGCGACGAGGGCCGGCACCGCCACGGCGTCGAACTCGGTATGGCGGCCGCCGGTGTTCACGAGGACCGGCATCTCGGCGAAGGGCCGGATCGCGGCGCGGATGACGACGACTCCGGCGTCGTCCGCCTGGTCCAGGGCGAGCAGCGTCAGCTCCGGGTGGCGCTCGGACGTCCACGCGGCGATGGACGCGACGTCGCCGTCGACGAGGAGCAGCTCGTCGTCGACGAGGTCGATCACCGTCCACGCGTCCGGGTGCAGACGCTGCGGGCTCACGATGCCGCTGATGCCGCTCGCGACGAACGGCGCCGGCGCCGGGATGACGACGGTGTCGCGCAGCTCGAGGTCGGTCTCGGCCAGGCGCATCGGTACCGTGCCCGCAGACCAGCTGGGCATTCGATTGCCGGCATGGTCCACCCCCTCCTCGCCCTCGGCGAGGTGCAGGCCGATGCGATCGGCGAGCTCACGGGTCAGGAGGTGCGTGTCGGACCCGGTATCGAGCACGAGGCGGGTGACGGCCCCGCCGACCGCGCCGGCGACCAGGGGAGCGTGGACCCTGGCGCCGTCGGCGCCGGTGAAGGTGATCGGGAGGCGCGCCAGGACCTGCATCGGAATCCATTCCTGCCGGATATGAGTGGGCCGTCCGCACCCCGAGCGATGCGGACGGCCACAGTGCCGGTGCCTCGCGTGCTCATCGATGCGACCGACGCTTAGCATGGTAAACGGTCTGTCCAGCCGGCGTCACCTGCGCCGGAAATTCGTGCCGCGCGGCGGGGAGCGGCCGGACACCGCCGCTCCCCGTCGATCGTCAGCGGCGGTCGCGGGCGGGGCGCCGCAGGACCACGCCCAGGGTCAGCGCCGCGGCGACAAGAGCCAGGCCGAGCAGGGTCACCGCCGAGACGCCCGTGGACGTCGCGACCGACGTGTTGCCGGGCGCCGCGGCCAGCTGGCCACGCACCGCGCCGCCGGGGAAGTCAGCGGTGTGAATATTGACGTAGTAGTCGGCCGGGGAGTCGACGATGGCCTGCAGGGCGGCGGCGTCCTCCATCGGCTCGATGCAGCCCTCGCTGCTCTCCTCGAAGCCGTCGGTGTCGAGTGGCACGAGGACGTCACCGGCGACACCCGCCGCTCCGGCATGGATGTGCGAGGCACTGCCCGGCCCGACGTTGGTGGTCGAGAACTCCCAGCACAGCGTGCCGGCCTCGGGGTCGACGACGATGCTCGCGGAGCCCGAGCCGTCGGGGTCGCCGGGCGGCGTCTCGGCGTCGCCGCCTTCCAGGGTGGCGGTCAGCGTCATCTCGGCCGCCACCGCGGTGCCGGCGAGGGTCAGGAGCCCGATCAGGGCCAGGATCGTGGCGAGACTGGTCAGGGCTGAGGGACGGGTGCGCATGGAGACCTCCCGAACGTGATGCCGAAGGCCGCAGCGGTCGCGGCGGCAGTATCGGTACGTTCGGACCCGGTTACTCGCATCACTGCATGTGGTACGGGACGTCGGCGACGATCGTATTGCGGCGGCTGAAGAGGCGCAGCTTCAGGCGCAGCGCGGTCTGGTTGTGCAGCAGGTTCTCCCACCAGTGCCGCGGCACGACCTCGTTGAGAACGACCACGATCGGCCGCTCGGGCGCCTGGCGTCCGAGGGCGTCCATGTACGAGAGCAGCGGACCGATGAGGGCCCGGTACGGCGATTCGACCACGACCAGCTCGGTCGTGCCGGCCCAGTCCGGCCAGCGTCGGCGCAGTTCCTCCGCCGTCTGGGGATCGTTGGTGACATGGACCGCCACCGCGTGCTCGCTGATCGAGTTGGCGAACGCAATCGCGGCGCGCGCCGGTCGGTCGAGGCGGGCGATGGGCACGATCACGATCGGCAGCGGCGCCACTTCAGCGCCCTCCGGGATCTGGGCCAGCTCCAGGTGGTCCTCCATCGTCGCGTAGTGGTGGTGGATGCGCATGAGGAGCCACATCAGGAGCGGGACGAGCACGATCACCAGCCATGCGCCGCGCGTGAAGTTGCTGATCCCGACGACGAGCATGACCAGGAACGTGGTCATGGTTCCCAGCCCGGTGATGATCATCCCGCGCCGCCAGCCCTCCTCTCGGCGTCGCCACCAGCGCACGAGCATCCCGCCCTGGGACAGGGTGAAGGCGACGAAGACGCCGAGGGTGTAGAGCGGGATGAGTCCGCTGACCTTGGCGTCGAACCCGATGATCAGCAGCACCGCCATGCCGGCCAGCGCCACGATGCCCGTCGTGAACGCCAGCCGCTCGCCGCGGAAGGCGAACTGGCGCGGCACGTAGCCGTCGCGGGCCAGGAAGCTCGACAGGCGCGGGAAGTCGGCGAAGCTCGTGTTGGCTGCCAGCACCAGGATCAGGGCAGTCGAGATCTGGACCAGGTACAGGTAGGGGCCGTCCCCCCCGATGAGCCGCGTCAGCTGGCTCAACACCGTCTCCTGCTCGGTCGCATCGGGGATGATGCCGGCCACGACCACGAGGTAGCCGATGCCTATGAACAGCACGGCGAAGATCGCCGCCGCCCAGGTGAGCGTGGTCCGCGCGTTGCGCCACTCTGGCTTCTCGAACGCCGGTACGCCGTCGCTGATGGCCTCGACCCCGGTCAGCGCGACCGCGCCCGACGAGAAGGCGCGCAGCAGGAGCAGCAGCGAGAGCACCTGCAGCGGCCCTTCGACGCTGACGTCGGTGACCGGCGGTGGGACGTAGTGCGGCAGGCCGCCGGTGAGCTGGAGCCCGACGCCCCAGCCGATGAGCCCCAGGATGGCGACGATGTAGAGGTAGGTCGGCGCCATGAAGATGGTGCCCGACTCGCGGATGCCGCGCAGGTTGCCGAGGGTCAGGATCACGACCGCCGCCACTGCCAGCTCGACCTTCCAGCGGAAGAGGTCGGGGTAGATCGAGGTGAGGGCCGCCACGCCAGCCGAGATCGAGACCGCCACCGTGACGACGTAGCCGATCATCAGCGCCGCCGCAGCTCCCACCCCGGCGGTCGCCCCCAGGTTGTCGCTGGCGACCAGATAACTCGAGGCGCCATGCGGGTAGGCCTTGATCGTCTGACGGTACGACCCGACCACGATGGCCAGCATGACGATGATCAGGATCGCCAGCGGCAGCGTCCAGCTGATGGCGGCCACGCCGGCCACCGCCAGCACGCGCATCATCTCTTCCGGACCGTATGCCGACGAGCTGATGTTGTCGCTGCTGAAGATCGCCAGCGCCTTTCGCTTCGAGAGGCGCTCGTGGGCCTCGAGGTGGCTGCTGATGGGCCGGCCGATGAGCGCGGTACGAATCCGGCGCAGCGCCGCGGTCCAGCCGGTGCGCTGCAGGACGGTGCGCTCGCTGGCGACCAGCGTGCCCTCCCCGCCGCCGCGCTCGAACTCGTCCTCGAACGGGCGCACGATCTTCACGTAGGCGTCGCCGGGGCGCTTGCCGCGCTTCTTCTCGCGGACCTCCAGGAGTGGGTCGACGGATGGATTCGGTTCCGGGCCAGCGGGGCCGCGACGATTGCTCATTCGATCGGCTATTAGAGCACTCCGTTTGCCGTGGCATCGTGCCTGCTGGCACGGAGGAGGGGAGATCCGCACGAGGAGCAGGTGCCGTGAACCCGTACGATCTCGACGAGCGCCTTCGGGAAGTCGACGACGCGGAGGTCCGCCACGAATCGGAGGAGTCGGCCCGTCGCGCGCTGGCGGCCGACCCGGATGCCGAGGACGGCGCCCTCGACGACGGCGGCACACAGGACCGCGACCAACCCGCCGACGATTAGTCCGGCAGCCGCAGCAGCAGGCCTTCGTTGGGCGCCAATGCGACGGCGCCATCGACCGATGTTCCCTCACGCCGTGGATCGGTGGCGGCGACGACCGCGGCCGGGCCGCCGAGGGTGAAGGATGCGAACGTCGCGCCGAGGTTGCCGACCGTCAGCAGCCGCTCGCCGTCGGCGCTGCGGATGAAGCCGAGCAGCTCACCGGGCAGATCGAGCCGGCTTCGCTGCTCGCCGTGGTGCAGCGCGGGGATGGAGCGGCGCAGCGCGATGAGGCGACGGTAGAGCGACAGCACCGACGTCGGGTCGGCGCCCTGCTCCGCCACGTTGCGTCGCTGCGGGTCGGTGAGCGGCAGCCAGGGTTGGCCGGTCGTGAAGCCGCCCCGCGGCGTGGCGTCCCACTGCATCGGCGTCCGTTGCGCATCGCGCCCGGCGCGGTCGTGCGCCGGGCCGGTCAGGGCCGGCGCATCGGTCTGCCCGATCTCCTCGCCGGCGTAGAGCGTGATCGTCCCGCGCAGGGTCAGCAGGACGAGCGCCGCCAGGCGCACCGCGTCGGTCCCGAAGCGGGTGGCGTGGCGCACCTGGTCGTGGTTCGAGAGGGCGTACGTCGGGTTGGTGGTGGTCGGCGTGAGCGCCTCCGAGCGCTCGATCGCCAGGCGCAGCGCATCGGCCCGCCAGGGAGTGTGGAGGAGCTCGAAGTTGAAGGCGAGCGGGAACTCGTCGTCACGGTCATGGCCCAGGAAGCCGGCCAGCAGCTCGGTCGGCGTGTAGACCTCGCCGATGAGCACCCGGTCGGGGTACTCGGCGGCCACCCGGCGCATACCGCGGATGACGTCGTGCACCTCCGGCCGCTCCACGTTCCACAGCCGCTCGTGGCCCGATGGATCGACCCCGAATACGGAGCGGCCTGCCCCGGCGACCGGGTTGTCGCGCAGTCGGTCGTCCTTGATGGCGTGCGCGATGGCGTCGACCCGAAACCCGTCGACGCCACGATCGAGCCAGAAGCGCATGGCGGCGTGCATCGCCTCGGCGACCGCCGGGTTGCGCCAATTGAGGTCCGGTTGCTCGGGATAGAACGAGTGGAGATAGTACTGCCCGCTGGCGGGGTCGAGCGTCCAGGCCGGACCGCCGAATGCGCTCATCCAGTTGGTGGGCGGGCGCCCGCCGGGGCGTGGATCGGCCCAGATGTACCAGTCTCGCTTCGCGCTGCGAGGCCCGGAGCGGGCCTCGACGAACCACGGGTGGTCGATCGACGTGTGGCAGGGCACCAGGTCGAGCAGCAGGCGCAGGCCGCGTGCATGGCAGGCATCGACGAGCGCGTCGAGGTCGGCGACGCTGCCGAACTCGGGGGCGACGTCGGTGTAGTCGGTGATGTCGTAGCCGAAGTCGTGCAGCGGGCTGGGGTAGATGGGGGAGAGCCAGAGGGCGTCGACGCCCAGGTCGACGACGTGGTCGAGCCGCCCGATGATGCCGCGCAGGTCGCCGATGCCGTCACCGTTGCTGTCGGCAAACGAGCGGGGGTAGATCTGGTAGATGACGGCACCGCGCCACCAGGGGGTTCCGTTGGAGCTCACGCGTCCAGTGTCGTCCACGCGGCGCAGGCCTCGCCGACGCATGCGAACCGTCAGTGCTGGCTGAGGTCCCCGGTGACGCGCAGGCGGCGCTCAGTGGCGCGGAAGGCCACCACCCCGATCCAGATCGACAGGAGCGAGGTCACGAGCAGCCCCAGCCACAGGAGCGGCACGGGGGCGATGGGGATGGTGCCCAGCGCAGTGACCCGCAGGATGTCCAGCGCGTAGGTGGTCGGCAGCAGGTACGCGACCCAGCGCACGAGGCCGGGGATGACGAGCACCGGGAACGCGACGCCCGACGCCATGGCGAACAGGAAGTTGGTGGCGTCGACGAAGAAGTTCGGCTCTCGCATCAGGAGCACCGCCGCCGCCACCAGGTAGCCGATCCCGACCATGCTCATCGCCGCCACCAGCAGCGCCGGCAGGGCCAACCAGGCGCCGGCCGAGAACGACGCGCCGAACACGACCCAGCCGATGCCGATGAGTACGACGCTCGCCGCGCCACCGATGATGAGCCCGCCGATGGCGCGGCCGATGACCATCGTCTCGGGCCGGGTCGGCGTCAGCCATGCCGGCTCCAGCGTCCCGGCATCGCGCTCGCGCTTGAAGCCGAAGGCGATCTCCCAGAAGGCGGTGCCGGCCAGGCCGCCGACGATCATGCCCAGGAACAGGTAGCCCGGGAGGTCCGCGGTTCCGGTCGCCGCCTCGAGGCCGATGGCACGGCCGCCGACCAGGAACGTGGCGCCCAGCAATAGGCTGGGCAGCAGGAACTGGTAGATCGGCTGCAGGACCTCGTTGGCCAGGTTCATCGGGTAGCGGCGCGCAATGCGCAGCTCCTTGCGGCCCAGGGCCACGGCGGCGCGCCACTCGGCCGCGAGGTCGGCGCTGAACGTGGGCCGGGTGGCGGTCATGTCAGTACGTGGCCAGCGAGCCGCCGCGGCGCGCGAAGCGCTCGGTGCGGCGGAAGGCCACCACCGCCACGGCGCACAGGCCGATGCCGAGGCCGAGCAGGATGGCCAGGTCGGGGAGCAGCTGAACCAGGTTCGCGCCGCCGAGCAGGACATGGCGGAGGTCGGCGATCAGGTAGGTGGGAGGCAGGGTGAGCGCCACGGACCGCGCCAGGTCGGGGAGGATGACGATCGGGTAGCTCATCCCACACAGCACCGTGAACACGCCGCGTACGCCCTGCACCATGGCGTGCACCTCGCCGAATCGCAGCACCACCGAGGCGAACAGGGCACCAAGCCCGTAAAGGGCGGGGACGGCGAGCAGGATGACGCCCAGCGCCCGCAGTCCCTCGGCGACGCCGATCTCGATGCCGAAGAAGACGATCAGGACCACGCCCACGATCGAGAACATCCACAGTGCCCACACCACCTGGCTCACGACCGGGCCGAAGATGACGACCAGCCGCGAGGCCGGGGTCATGAACACCGCCTCGAGCGTGCCGCGGATCTGGTCGGTGCGGAGTGCGGTTCCCGGTCCCCACAGGATCATGCTGATCCACATGTAGGCGGCCCAGCCCAGGAACAGGAACCCGGCAACCTCCACCGTCCCGGCCCGGGCGGCGAAGGCGTCGCGAGCGGCGGCGCTGTCACCGGCGAAGCCCTGGGCCTGGAGAACGTAGCTGAGGGGCAGCGCGATCGGCCAGAACAGGAACCCGACGAAGAGGCTCGGATATCGCCGCAGCAGGCGCCATTCCTTCAGGCCGGCCGCGCCGAGGGCGCGCAGGTCGAGCAGAACCCCGCTCATTCCCGCAGCGCTCGCCCGGTGAGGGAGAGGAACACGTCCTCCAGCGTCACCGGTACGACCTCGACGTGATTGATGCTGGCTCCCGCCTCGCGCGCCGCGTCGAAGGCGGCAGGCACGAAGTCGCGCGCGCTGGGCGTGTGGATCGTGACCGCGAGGCTGCCGTTCTCGCGTGCGGCATGCTTGACGTCGCCCCGGCGGCCGAGGCGGTCGAGCAGCGCCTTGTCGCTCCCGTCGACCTGCGGCGTGCCGATCTCGAGGCGCACGACCTCGGTGGCGGTGATGGTCCGCTTCAGCCCGGCGGGGGTGTCGAGCGCCACGACCCGGCCGTGGTCGACGATCGCGATCCGGTCGCAGAGCTGGTCGGCCTCCTCCATGTAGTGCGTCGTGAGCAGGACGGTGCGCCCGCGCGCGCGGAGGGCCACCACCCGATCGCGCAGGTCGCGCGCGCTCTGCGGGTCGAGCCCGACCGTCGGCTCGTCGAGCAGGAGGAGCTCGGGGTCGGGGAGCAGGGCGCGGGCCAGGACCAGCCGCTGCCGCATGCCGGCGCTGTAGCGCTCCACGTAGTCGTCGGCGCGATCGTCGAGGCGCACCGTCTCAAGGGCCTCGGTGATCCGGGCGCGCGTCTCGCCCGGCGGCACGTGATACAGCGCCGCGAAGTACTCGAGGTTCTCGCGCGCGGTGAGCTTCCAATACAGGCTGCGTCCGTCGGACAGGACGGCTCCCATCCGCCGCCGGATATCGCGTGCCTCTCGCACCACGTCAAGTCCCAGCACGCGGGCCGTGCCGGCGGTCGGCTCGAGCAGCGTGGCCAGCATGCGCATCGTGGTCGTCTTGCCCGCGCCGTTGGGCCCGAGGACGCCGAAGATCTCGCCGCGTTCGACATGGAGGTCGATTCCGTCCACGGCTCGGAATCGCTCGCGGCGGTCCGGCTCGCGACGCAGGCGTTGGAGGAGCGTGCGCCGCCCCTTCTCGAACTCCTTCACGAGCCCGACGGCCTCGATGGCCGGTCCGCTCATGCGCGCGCCTCCTCTCGCATCCGCTGTCCGACGCCGTTGACCAGCCCGATCGCCACCGCGGCGGCCACGATGGCCCCCGAGGTCGCGAACATGAGCGTGGCGTGCACGTCCACCAGCGCCCCCGCGACGGCATACGAGATGGGGGCCAGACCAATTGCCGACAGCATGAGCAGGCTCATCACGCGGCCGATCATGGACGGCTCCGCGCGCGCCTGCAGCCAGGCCACGACGCGGACGTTGAGGAATCCGGCGCCGAGGCCGATGACGGCCAGGATCGCGACGGCGATCGGGACGGCGGGGGCGAGGGCGATGCCGCCCAACCCCAGACCCAGGAGCAGCGCCAGGCCGAGTGTCACGTAGCCGAGGTTGGCCACGCGCGGCAACGATCCGGCAGCGATCGTTCCCAGCAGCGCGCCGGCACCGAAGCCGGCGATCATGATCCCGTAGGCCGCCGGTCCCTCATCGAAGCGGAACTCGGCCAGCCAGGGCAGCCCGACGGCGATCGGTCCGCTGAACGCGAGGTTGACCGCGGCCACCAGGACCAGCAGTGACCGGATCGCCGGATCGGCGAAGGAGTAGCGAAGGCCGTCACGGACCGCCGCGACGAAGTCGGGGTGCTCGGCGGCCATCGCCCGGCGGCCGCCACGGACGGCGAGGAGGAAGAAAGCGGCGACGACGAAGCTGACGGCATCGATGACGAACGCGGGACCCGTGGAGACGTACTGCACCAGCAGGCCCGCGAGCACCGGCCCGACGAGCCCGGACAGCTGGCGCATTCCCTCCATCAGGGCATTGGCGGCCGGCAGTCGCCGCTCGTCCACCACCATCGGCACGATGGTCTGCATGGCCGGATAGAAGAAGGCGTCGACGACCCCGAACGCGCCGGCCAGGACGTACAGGTGCCACAGCTCGGCGTTCCCGGAGAGGACCAGGGCCGCCAGGCCGCCGACCAGCACGCCCCGGATGGCGTTGCTGACCAGCATCAGGTTGCGCGGCGAGAAGCGGTCGCTGAAGGCGCCGCCGACCAGGACGAACACGGCGCGCGGGATGGCCGCGGTCATGAGCACCGTGCCCAGCGCCAGCCCGGACCCGGTCAGCTGCAGCGCCAGCCAGGCGAGCGCCACGAAGTGGAACTGGTCGCCCAGGACGGAGATCGTCTCGCCGGAGAAGACGAGCCGGAATTCGCGGTTGCGCAGTGGACCGATGAGCGGCAGCCGCTCGCGCGGCGCCGCGGCCAGGGTGGGCTCGGCGGCTTGCATCAAGGTCACTCCAGGCTGATGAGGACCCCGTCGCCGTTTTCGTCCTCGGCATCCACGATGGTTCCCAGCGTGTTCGAGTCGACGGCCTCGGTGATCAGATTGGCGTAGTTCTCCGACAGGCCCGGGACCATGCGGACCGCCATGGCGGCCAGCCCCAGCGGGACGCGCAGGTCGACGACGCGCCGCCCGCCCTCGCTGACTCGGATCCGCACCCGGCGCTTGGAGGACGAGCGTGGGGCGTCGCCTCCGGCTGGCGCGGTGGAGGCGGGCCGGCGCAGGGCGTCGATGATCGGCGCCGCCTCCTCGGGGCTCAGGGTCCCGTCGGCAACGAGGCGCAGGATCGTCGCCAGCTCGTCGCCCATCAGTCACTCCCTCCCAGGCGTCGCGTCGCCTCCTCGATGTCGATCTCGCCTCGCTCCAGGGCGCGCAGGACGCGCAGCTGCTCGTCGGGTGCGAGCGGGGCGCGTGGCGGGGCCGGCGGCGTCGGGGCGGCCGGCGGTGGCGGCGGCTGCGGGACACCGCTCATGCGGCGTGGGCGCCGGACCGCGATGTCCCCGGACATGGACGAGAAGGTGAACTGCGGTCCGCCGGCACCGATCACGAGGCGGCGCCGGTCGTGGCGTCCCTCGATGCGGTGATCGAGGTCACTGCTGATGTCGGTCGAAAGGCCGCGCACCTCGAATGTGGCGGCGCCGGCCAGCCCGACGACGAGGTCGCCGCTGACCGTCTCGGCCCGGAAGTCGCCGGATGGATCGAGGGCGCCCTCGATCTCGACATCGCCGCTCACCGTCTGGGCCCGCACGCCGACCAGGTGCGGCGCGCTGACCGCCAGGTCGCCGCTGACGGACTCGGCGCGGACGAAGAGCGAGTCGTCCCCGCGCAGGCGTCCGTCGCCCGACACGGTGTTGAATCGCACGACGCCCCCGCCGTCGACCAGCGAGAGGTCACCGGACACGGTCTGGAAGCGCTGCTCGCCGACCAGGCCGCGGGCGGTGATGTCGCCGCTCACCGTCTGCAGCCGCAGCTCCGTGCCATGCGGCACCTCGATCTGCACGGTCAGCTCGACGTCGCCGTGGCCGGTGAGGAGGCGGGGCAGGGCGCCGATGACGCCGTGACGGAAGATGTTCCGGTCGTCGGGCTGCTTGAGCTCGAGGAACCCATCGCCGCTACTGACGGCGAGCTGGGCCGCCTCGAAGAGCGCGTCCGCCTCGGCGTCGGAACCGGCCCGCATCTCGAAGGTCGCGCGGACGCGCGCCTCGTCGCCGTCGACGGCCTCGACACCGACGTCGGCGGAGGTGACGGTGATTCCAAGCCGGCCGCTGGCACCGATGGGATGCGCGATCGACTGGGTGCGCAGGTAGGTGGCCATGGGTCAGCCCTCGCCGAGCGCACGCAGCTCGGTGGCGGCATCCTCGGCGCTCAGCTCGCGCCGGGCAAGGCGCTCGAGGATGGCGCGACGCGCATCTGCGCCGGCGTCGCTCGCGGGAGTCGCCGATTCGGCCACGGCGTCGGTCTCGAACTCGTCGTCGCTCGCCTCGTCGTCGCCGTCGGCGAGGCCGATGGCGCGCACCAGCGCGTCGACCCGCGAGCGGACCGTGGGGTAGGAGATGTTGAGCTCGCGCTCCATCTCCTTGAGGTTGCCCCGGGACCGCAGGAAGCTCTCGAGCAGCGAAAGCTGCTCCCGCGACAGGCGACCGAAGCGTCCCACCCCGAACTCGCCCTCGAGCGCGGTGCCGCAGCTCCGGCAGTGCAGGCGGCTGATCATGAGCTCGCCCTCGCAGACCGGACAGGTGGAGATGACGTCGTGTGCCATGGGACTAGCGACGCGCCGCGCGGTCGCTGCGGTGCTCGTCGGCGTTGTGCACGACGCGCTTGCCCGCGGGCTTGCGGGCGAGGCGGCCGCGCGCCGCGTCGCGGAGGCGGTCCTCGGTGACCATGATCGGGTAGTGGAAGCGGTAATCCAACATTGTTGATCTCCAGGTCAGGATCTGAGAATCCAGCTTACGGATTACGTAGTTGATGGCAGCACTATGCACTGCAGGCGCACGTCTGTCAACCCCATTTACCAATTTAGCAACTCACCTACTCAAAATCGCATGTCGCCTTCGCCCAACAGGCGCGCGACGATCGCGCTACCATGCCGGGCGTACCCATGGACCAGCGTCTCCTGCCCTACGCCCCCGATCGCGACGTCTACCGTCTCCTGCAGGTGGATCCGCGCGCCGGGACCGATGAGATCGTGGATGCCTGCCGCCGCCTGGCGCGCACCTTCCACCCCGATCGGAACGGATCCTGGCGGGCCAACGAGGAGATGCAGGTCGTCAACGCCATCCGTGGCCTGCTGACCGATCCGGCCGCGCGCGCCGAGTACGACGTCGCGCGCTGGCGGTTCTGGGCGGCCCGCGACGCAGCCGTGCTGACGCCGGTGGCGATGGAGGCGACGCGTCGTTCGGCATTCGAGATCCAGGTCCGGGCCGCGCTGGCCGGCGTTCGCGCGGCGCTGGGTGCGCTGGCGCCGCCGCGGTGCGCCACCTGCCGCGGCGTGATCAACGCCGACGATCGCTACTGCATGGCCTGCGGCCGGCACCTGCTGACCGGTGGCGCCGCCCGCTGACCGGCGGGCGCAAGCCGAGGCTCAGCCGGTGACCGGGTTGGCGCGCTCCGGGTCGATCTCCAGCGTCTCGAGGGCGGACCGCAGCTCGTCGGGCGTGGCCTGGCCGACGCGGCACAGGCCGTGGAGTGCGGCATACGCGATCTGCGACGGGTTGACCTCGAAGAAGTCACGCAGCGCGTCGCGGGTGTCGCTCCGGCCCCAGCCATCGGTTCCCAACACCGTGTACGGCCGCTCCGGGAGGTCGAGCCAGCGGCCCACGAAGTCGGGCACGGTCTTCATGTAGTCGGTCGCGGCGACGATCGGCCCGGGTGCGGTGGCCAGCTGGGACACGACGTACGGGACGCGCTGGTCCGCGGTCGGATGCAGGCGGTTCCAGCGCTCGACGTCGAGCGCATCGGCCCGCAGCTGCTGGAACGACGGGACGCTCCACACGTCGGCGGCGACGTCGAACTTCTCGGCCAGGATCTGCTGCGCGGCCAGTGCCTGGTGCAGGATCGGGCCGGCCCCCAGCAGCTGCACGCGACGCTGGCCGCCCTGCGCCCCGCGGTACCGATACAGCCCGCGCAGCACGCCCTCCTCGACGCCGTCCGGCTTGGCCGGCATGGCCCAGTTCTCGTTGTACAGCGTGATGTAGTAGAAGACATCCTCGCCGTTCTCGCCGTACATGCGGCGGATGCCCTCGCGGACGATGATCGCCAGCTCGTAGGCGAACGCCGGGTCGTAGGCCAGCACGCTGGGGACGGTGCTGGCGAGCACGTGACTATGGCCGTCGTCGTGCTGCAGGCCCTCGCCCGTGAGCGTCGTGCGGCCGGCGGTCGCGCCCAGCATGAAGCCGCGCGCGCGAGCATCGCCCGCTGCCCACACCAGGTCGCCGATGCGCTGGAACCCGAACATCGAGTAGTAGATGAAGAACGGGATCATCGGGGTGCCGTGGACCGCGTAGCTGGTTCCGGCGGCGGTGAAGCTGGCCATCGCGCCGGCCTCGGTGATGCCCTCCTCCAGGATCTGCCCGTCCACCTTCTCGAGGTAGCTGAGCAGCAGCTCCTTGTCGACCGGCGTGTAGTTCTGGCCGAGCGGGTTGTAGATGCCGATCTCCTTGAAGAGGGCGTCCATGCCGAACGTGCGCGCCTCGTCGGGGATGATCGGCACCACGTGGGCGCCGAGCTCCTTGTCGCGGGTCAGGTTCCGGATCAGGCGCGCGAAGGCCATCGTCGTGCTCGCCGGACGATCGGACCCGGCGAACAGCTCCTCGTAGGCGGCGTCCTTTGCCGGCGGCAGCGCGCTGGGCCGCACCACGCGACGGGGGAGCGAGCCACCCAGCTGCCGGCGTCGCTCGAGCATGTACTGCATCTCCGGCGAGTCGGACGCCGGGCGGTAGTAGGGTGCCTCCTTGAGCTGCTCGTCGGGGATCGGCAGCTCGAGCCGGTCGCGGAAGATCTTCAGCTCGTCCTGGGTCAGCTTCTTGGCCTGATGCGTGACGTTGCGGCCCTCGATGCCCGGACCCAGCGTCCAGCCCTTCACCGTCTTGGCCAGGATCACGACCGGCGCACCGGTGTGCTCGACGGCGGCAGCGTACGCGGCGTGTACCTTGCGGTAGTCGTGCCCGCCGCGCCGCAGCTTGCGCAGGTCGTCGTCGGAGAGGTGCTCGACGAGCGCCTTCAGGCGCGGGTCGGGCCCGAAGAAGTGCTCGCGAATGTAGGCGCCGTCGGCGACCGAGAGCTTCTGGTAGTCGCCGTCGAGCGTCTCGTTCATCCTGTTGACCAGGACGCCGTCGACGTCACGGGCGAGGAGGTCGTCCCACTCGCGGGCCCAGATGACCTTGATGACGTGCCATCCCGCGCCGCGGAAGATTGCCTCCAGCTCCTGGATGATCTTGCCGTTGCCGCGTACCGGCCCGTCGAGACGCTGGAGGTTGCAGTTGACGACGAAGATCAGGTTGTCGAGGCCCTCGCGCGCGGCCAGGCTCAGCGCCGCGACCGACTCCGGCTCGTCCATCTCGCCGTCGCCCAGGAAGGCCCACACGCGCTGTTGGGCGGTGTCGGCCAAACCGCGGGCCGCCAGGTACTTGCTGAAGCGGGCTTGGTAAATGGCGTTCAAGGGGCCGAGGCCCATGCTCACCGTCGGGAACTGCCAGAACTCCGGCATCAGCCGCGGGTGTGGATACGAGGACAGCCCCAGCTCGGGCGTCAGCGCCTCGCGCCGGAAGTGGTCGAGGTTGTCCTCGTTGAGCCGGCCCTCGAGGTACGCCCGCGCGTAGAAGCCGGGTGCCGCGTGGCCCTGGAAGTACACCTGGTCGCCGCCACCCGGCGCGTCAGACCCGCGGAAGAAATGGTTGAAGCCGACCTCGTACAGGCTGGCCGCGCTGGCGTAGGTCGAGAGGTGCCCGCCGATGCCGTCGTACTTCGTGTTCGCGCGCAGCACCATCGCCAGCGCGTTCCAGCGGATGAGACGCCGGATCTTGAGCTCCATCGCCTCGTCGCCGGGGAAGTACGGCTCCTGCTCCGGGCTGATGGTGTTGATGTAGCGGGTCTGGACCAGGTTGGGGAGCCCGACCTGGAGCTGCCGCGCGCGCTTCAGGATCCGGTACAGGAGGAACCGCGCCCGGTCGGGACCGGCCTGTTGCACCACCGCGTCCAGCGAGTCGAGCCACTCCTGGGTCTCGACCGGGTCGATGTCCGGTAGCTGCTGCTTGAATTGATCGAAGATCTCGTGCATCTGGCCCATCGGTCCCCATGGTACAGACCGATGCGCTGGCGCGCCTCCGACCCCGCGGTCGGTGGCATCATCCGACGTGCATGCGCACCATCTACGCCGAGCCCCTGCCCGCCCATCGGGTCCTCGTGCTGGGCGGCGGCTTCGCCGGCGTCAGCACCGTCCAGGCCCTCGAGCGCCGTCTCGGCCGGCGCCGGGACGTGGAGGTCTGGCTGGTCAACGAGGAGAACTTCACGCTCTTCACGCCGCTGCTGCCCGAGGTCTGCTCCGGCGTGCTCGAGCCGCGCCACGTCGTGACGCCGCTGCGCGGGATGGTGCGCCACGACTCCACCTGGTGCATCACCGCAACCGTCGAGGAGATCGACCTGGACGGACGGGTGGTGACCGTCATGGGCGGCGACGGCGAGCCGCACCGCCTGCGCTACGACACCCTCGTCCTGGCGCTGGGCGGCGAGACGGCCACGTTCGGGATCCCGGGGCTCGCCGAGCACGCGGTGGGCATGAAGACGCTGGCCGACGCGTTCAGCCTGCGCAACCGGCTGATCGAGATGCTCGAGCGGGCGGAGCTCGAGGACGATCCCGCCGAGCGGGCCGCCCTGCTGACGTTCGTCGTCGGCGGTGCCGGCTTCTCCGGCGTCGAGACGGCCGGCGAGATCGAGGACTTCCTGCGCCGCGTGCGGCGACGGTATTACCCGGCGGTCGCCGATGGCGAGGTCACCGGCTACCTCGTCGAGCTCAAGGACGCCGTGCTTCCGGAGATGCCACGGGACATGGGCGACTACGCTGCGCGACGCCTCGCCAGGCGGGGCTACCGCATCCTGCTCGGGACCGCCATCAGGGAGGTCACCGAGGATGCGGTCATCGTCGGCGATGACCTACAGGCGATCCCGACGCGCACCGTCATCTGGACTGGCGGCGTGCGTCCCGATCCGCTGGTCGGGACCTCGGGCGTGGAGGTCGACCGGGCCGGGCGTGCCGTCACGCGGGCCACGATGGAGACCAGCCACCCCGGCGTGTACGCGATCGGCGACTGCGCGGTGATCCCGAATGTCGACGATCCGGAGGGACGGCCACACGGACCGACGGCCCAGAACGCGATCCGCGAGGCGAAGACGCTGGCGGCAAACATCGTGGCCCGCATCGACGGCCGCGAGCAGCGGCCGTTCCGTTACCGGACGATCGGCACCCTGGCCAGCATCGGCAGCCGCACCGGCGTCGGCGTCGTGTTCGGTGTGCGCGTCCGCGGGCTGATCGCCTGGTTCATGTGGCGCGGCTACTACTGGAGCCGGGTGCCGGGCTTCGGGCGCAAGGTCCGGGTCGGCATCGACTGGCTGCTGACGGCGATCTTCGGCATCGACGCCGTACAGCTGCGCGTCGACGACCCGTCGAGCGCGATGGGCTCGTCCGGCACGCGACGCCCGCGACGCCGCGTCGTCGATCCCCGCGCCTGAGGCGCTATCCTCCCGGCACCATGTCACGCGAAGAACGTCGCGCCTACGAGCGCATGAACCGCGGCCGCGACCCGTTCGCCCCGCCGGTCAACAAGCAGGCTCAGCAGCGGATGGAGCGGGCGAAGCAGCGGCGGGCCGCCAAGC
This sequence comes from Chloroflexota bacterium, assembly GCA_025937875.1. GTDB lineage: Bacteria > Chloroflexota > Limnocylindria > QHBO01 > QHBO01 > JAICQM01. The sequence goes on along the minus strand of JAICQM010000013.1, from coordinate 8,097 downwards.
GGGCCACCTCGGCGCCGGCCTCCGGGCTGGGTGGTCGCTTCATTCGCTGGGCCCTCCTCGGCTTCGTACTGATCGGCCTGCTGGCCTTCTCGGTGTCGTGGCCCCAGGGCATGCCGAACGCGCTGTACATCGGGCTGGCCGCCGGCCTGGGCTGGGTCGTCCTGGCCTTCGTGGGGCGCGCCCTCGTGCGTCGCTCCTCGGCCGCCGGTGGCGCACCGAAACGCTGACCGCGACCCGTCGGTATCCCGGCGACGCGGCACTTGCATCGGGGGTGACAATAGGCACCTGCTGACCACCCGCACCGGAGGTCCGTCGATGGGGCACCACGACGAGGGGAAGGGACGATTCAGCACCGGCCAGGAGCGCGACGAGCCGACCACCGACTCGGAGCATCGCGGTGACTTCGCCGAGGGCCAGGAGGGCGATCACGCGTCCGACGACCTGCGCCGCGGTGACTTCGCCGAGGGCCAGGAGGATCAGCCGCACACGCACGCCAGGCCCTCGCATGGCGATTTCGCCGAGGGGCAGGAGCGCGAGCCGCACGACTGAACCGCCTGACCGGCGGTCGCGCAGTGCGCACGGCGCAAAGGAGGTGCTGCACGCCGGAATGAGCCGCCACCCCGCGGCTGGCCCCCACGAGGATCGCCGGCCGCTATCCCGAAGTCTCATCTCGCATTAGAGGGACCTTGGCATGCTGACCGACGGCTTCCAGATCATGCTCGCCGAGATCTTCGGCACCGCGATCCTGATCATCCTGGGCGACGGTGTGGTGGGGGGCGTGCTGCTCGCCAGATCGAAAGCCCAGAACGCCGGCTGGATCGTGATCACCACGGGGTGGGCGCTGGCGGTGGCCTTTGGCGTATACGCCATCGGGGGCCTTACCGGCGCGCATCTCAACCCTGCGGTCACCGTCGGCTTCGCGGTCGCCGGAACCACCCCGTGGGAACAGGTGCCCTGGTACCTGGCCGGCGAGATGGTCGGTGCCTTCGTCGGGGCGATCGTCGTGTGGCTGCACTACCTGCCGCACTGGGCGCAGACCGAGGATCCGGGCCTCAAGCTCGCCGTCTTCAGCACCGGCCCGGCGATCCGCAGCACCGCCAGCAACCTGATCAGCGAGATCATCGGCACGTTCATGCTCGTGTTCGGCGTCTACGCCGTCATCAGCAACGAAATCGCACCGGGACTTGCCGCCCTTCTCATCGGCTTCCTGGTGTGGGGCATCGGCCTCTCGCTCGGCGGACCGACCGGCTACGCGATCAACCCCGCCCGTGATCTCGGGCCGCGGATCGCGCACGCCATCCTGCCGATCGCCGGCAAGGGCGACTCGGACTGGAGCTACAGCTGGATCCCCGTGGTGGGGCCGCTCATCGGCGGCGTCCTGGGGGCGCTGGCCTACCAGGCGGTCTTCACGAACTATCTCCTGGCCTGAACCGGCCCGGAGGCGTCGAACGCGGCGGGCCGCTGAACCCGCCGCGTTTGCATCGGTACCGACAGCGCAGCAGCCCGGGAAGGAGCCGACGATCGATGAAGAAGCTCATCAACTCGACCGACGCGGTGGTCGACGAGGCGCTGGCCGGCATGGTCGCCGCGCACGGCGATCTGCTGCGCGTCATCGAGCCCAACGTGGTGGTGCGTGCCGACGCGCCGCGGCAGGGAAAGGTGGGGATCATCTCCGGGGGCGGCTCGGGACACGAGCCGATGCACGGCGGCTTCGTCGGCATGGGGATGCTTGATGCCGCCTGTCCGGGCGCGGTCTTCACATCGCCGGTGCCGGACCAGATGCTGGCGGCCACCAAGGCCGTCGACGGCGGCGCCGGCGTCCTGCACATCGTCAAGAACTACACCGGCGACGTCATGAACTTCGAGCTCGCCGCCGAGCTGGCGCAGGCGGAGGGGATCGAGGTCACCAGCGTCGTCATCGCCGATGATGTGGCCGTAAAGGACAGCCTCTACACCGCCGGCCGGCGCGGCGTGGGTGGAACGGTGCTGGCCGAGAAGATCGTCGGCGCGGCGGCCGAGGCGGGCCAGGACCTGGCGGCAGTGACGGCCCTCGCCCAGCGCGTGCAGGACAACGTCCGCAGCATGGGCATGGCGCTCACCAGCTGCACCGTGCCCGCCGCGGGGAAGCCGACGTTCGAGCTCGGCGAGGATGAGATGGAGATCGGGATCGGGATCCATGGCGAGCCCGGGCGCGAGCGCCGCAAGCTGGCCGGCGCCGACGAGATCACCGAGGCGCTGATGGGGCCGATCCTGGACGACGGAGGCTTCGGCTCGGGGGACGACGTGCTGGCCTTCGTCAACGGCATGGGCGGCACGCCGCTCATCGAGCTCTACATCGTCTACAACAAGGTCGCGGCCATGTGCGCCGAGCGCGGGATCGCCATCGCCCGCAACCTGGTCGGGAGCTATATCACCAGTCTCGAGATGGCCGGCTGCTCCATCACGCTCCTCAAGCTGGACGACGAGATGACCCGACTGTGGGACGCACCGGTCCACACGCCCGCACTGCGCTGGGGCGCATGATGCGGATGGACCGATGAGCGACTTCGACGGCGCGGCGATGTCGCGGTTCGTGTCCACGTTCGCCGACAGGCTCCACGAGCGCCGTGAGGAGCTGACCCAGCTCGACTCGGCGGTCGGCGACGCCGATCACGGGATCAACATGGACCGTGGCTTCAGCGCCGCCCGCGCGAAGCTCGCCGAGCTCGGCGAGGCGGACCTGGGGACGATGGCCAAGACGGTGGGCATGACGCTCATTTCCACCGTGGGCGGCGCGTCGGGACCGCTCTACGGCACGTTCTTTCTGCGGCTCTCCACCTCGCTCGGCGAGCGCGATGCGGCCTCGACCGGCGAGCTGGGCGCCGCGCTGCGCGCGGCGCTCGACGGCGTGCAGCAGCGCGGCAAGGCAATCGCCGACGACAAGACGATGGTCGACGCGCTGCTCCCCGCCGTCGAGGCCTTCGACGCGGCGAGCGGCGATGGCATCGGCCCGGCACTGGCCGCCGCGGCCCAGGCGGCGGCCGCCGGAAGGGAGCGGATCACCCCGCTGGTGGCCCGCAAGGGACGCGCCAGCTACCTCGGCGAGCGCGCCATGGGACATCCCGATCCGGGCGCGACCTCGACCACCATCCTGTTCGAATCCCTCCGCGACGCCGTCGCGGCAGACTGAAAGGAAGGAATCGTCGACATGGCGAAGTACGTCCTGGCCCTCGACCAGGGGACCACCTCCTCGCGGGCGATCCTGTTCACCAAGGACGGCCGTATCCACGAGACGGCCAACCAGGAGTTCCCGCAGATCTACCCGTCGCCCGGCCATGTCGAGCACGACCCCGAGGCCATCTGGGACTCGCAGCTGGCGGTGGCGAAGAAGGTGATGCAGACCGCCGGTGCCTCGCCCGACGACATCGCCGCCATCGGTATCACCAACCAGCGCGAGACCACGGTGGTGTGGGAGAAGGCGACCGGCAAGCCGGTTCAGAACGCGATCGTCTGGCAGAGCCGCATCACGGCCGCCTACTGCGACTCGCTCAAGGCCAAGGGCCTCGAGGACACCATCCGCTCCAAGACCGGTCTGCCGATCGACGCCTATTTCAGCGGCACCAAGATCCGGCACATCCTGGAGAACAACCCGGGCGCGCGCGAGCGGGCCGAAGCCGGCGAGCTGCTCTTCGGCAACGTCGACACGTTCCTGATCTGGCGCCTCACCGGCGGCAAGGTCCACGTCACCGACTACTCGAACGCCAGCCGCACGCTGGTGTTCAACATCCACGACCTCGACTGGGACGACGAGCTGCTGGCGGAGATGGGCATCCCGCGCGCCATGATGCCCACGCCCCGGCCGTCGTCCGAGGTCTACGGCGAGACCGAGGCCGAGTTCTTCGGCGCCCCGATCAAGATCGCCGGCGATGCCGGCGACCAGCAGGCGGCGACGTTCGGGCAGGCGTGCTTCGAGCCCGGCATGGCGAAGCAGACCTACGGCACCGGCTGCTTCATGCTCATGAACACCGGCACCGAGGCGGTGCCGTCGAAGAACGGCCTGCTGACCACGGTCGCCTGGGGCTACGACGGCAAGGTCACCTACGCCCTGGAGGGCGCGATCTTCATCGGCGGCGCCGCGGTGCAGTGGATCCGCGACGGTCTGCAGGCCATCAAGGAGTCGTCGGACATCGAGGCCTTGGCCGGGTCCGTCGACGGCACCGACGGGGTGTACATGGTGCCCGCCTTCGTGGGGCTCGGCGCGCCGTACTGGGACCAGTACGCCCGCGGCGCGATCGTGGGCCTGACCCGCGGCACGACGATGGCCCACATCGCACGCGCGACGGTGGACTCGATGGCCTACCAGACTCGCGAGGTGCTGGAGGCGATGGAGGCCGATTCGGGGATCGAGCTCAAGGAGCTCAAGGTCGACGGCGGCGCGGTCGTCAACAACGACCTCATGCAGTTCCAGGCCGACGTGCTGGGCACCGCCGTCGAGCGACCGGTGGTGTCGGAGACCACGGCGCTGGGGGCCGCCTACCTGGCCGGCCTGGCGGTCGGCTTCTGGGCCGATACCGGCGAGGTGACGAAGAACTGGGCCCTGGATCGGCGCTTCGAGCCCCGCATGCCCGAGGAGCAGCGCGAGAAGCTGTACGCGGGCTGGAAGAAGGCGGTCCAGCGGGCGCTGGACTGGGAAGAGCACTAGGATCGACCGATGCGACGGCGGCCACGCCGGCCGTCCCGCCATGAGCACGAGGCGAACGCGCGCGGATGTCGGATGAGCCCAGGGTCGGGATCGTGGTCGTGTCGCACTCGGCCGCACTGGCCGCGGCGACCGTCGACCTCGTGCGGGCCCTTGCCAACGTTGACGGCGGTGGCCCACGCCTCGTTGCCGCCGGCGGCATGGCCGACGGGGCGACCGGGACCGATGCGGCGCGCATCGCCGATGCGATCGCCGCTGCCGACGCCGGACGCGGGGTGGTGGTCCTGGCCGACCTCGGCGGGGCCGTCCTGGCCGCCCAGCTCGCCGCTTCCGAGCTGATCGACCCGGAGCGCCGAGCTCTGGTGCGCGTGTCCGGCGGCCCGCTGGTCGAGGGCGCGTTCATCGCCGCGGTCCAGGCCGCGGCCGGCGACGCCGTGGATGCCGTGGCGCAGGCCGCGGACGAGGCTGGGTCGTTGCGCAAGCTGGGCGACGCTTCGTGACCTGGCCGCTCGGCGCCGTCGTCCTGGTGGCGCTCGGCTACCTGCTCGGCTCGCTGCCGTTCGGGCTGCTGCTGGGCCGCTTGACGCGCGGCGTCGACATTCGTGACTACGGCTCCCATCGCACCGGCGCCACGAACGCGCTCCGCACGCTTGGCGGCCGCGTCGCCGCGCTGGTGTTCGCGCTCGACGTCGCGAAGGGGGTGGCTGCGGTGCTGCTCGCCTTCGCCCTCTACGAGGCCGGTCCGGCCGGCAGCCCGCCGTGGGTGGCCGCCGCGGCGGGCTTCGCCGCCGTCGTCGGGCATATCTGGTCGATCTTCATCCGCTTCACCGGCGGGCGCGGCGTCGCGACCACCACCGGCGCCCTCGGCGCGCTGGCGCCACTGGCGCTCGCCATCCTGGCACCGATCGTGATCCTCATCGTGTGGCGCTGGCGCTATGTCTCGCTGGGGTCGGTGAGCGGCTCGCTGCTGGCCCCGGTTGTGGTGGCAGCACTCGCCGTGGTAGGCCTCGCCTCGTGGGCGGCGGCGGCATATGCCCTGGCGGCGGGGTTGCTGGTGACATGGGCCCATGCCGACAACATCGCCCGGCTGCGGGCGGGGACCGAGCGAAAGATCGGGCAGAAGGAGGCGGTTGCCGGTGGCTGACGCGCGGGCGCGCACGGCACGCATCAGCTCGGCGCCCAACCTGCTTGGCGTGGCGCGAATCCTGGCCACACCGGTGGTGTGTGCCCTGGTGCTGGTGGAGGCGCCCGGTGCCGGCATCGCGGCCTTCGTCATCTTCGGCATCGCCGCCCTGACCGACTGGGCCGATGGCTGGCTGGCACGGCGCCGCGACGAGGTCTCGCCACTTGGCGTCTTCATGGACCTCACCGCCGACAAGGTGCTCGTCGCCGGTGTCCTGGTGGCCATGGTCGAGGTCGGCCTCCTGCCGACCTGGATGGTGGCGACGATCGTGGTGCGTGAGCTGGTCATCTCCGGCGTCCGCCAGGTCGCGGCCGCCGCCGACGTCGTGATCCCCGCCCGGGCACTGGGGAAGAGCAAGACCGCCACCACCCTGGTCGGCATGGCGGTCCTGCTGCTGGCGTGGGACGCCACGACCGGCGGCCCGCTGGCCGGCACCGGTCTCGCCGGGAGCCTCGAGGCGCTCGGCTTCTGGCTCATGGTCGCCGCCACGGCGCTGACCGTGGTGTCGGGTTGGGACTACCTGCGCGGCGCCCTGCCCATCCTGCGCGGCGGACGGACGTGACCGCTCCGCCGGCGCGCACCGAGGTCGACGTGGTGGTCGTCGGCGGCGGGGCGACCGGCGCCGGCGTCCTGCGCGACCTGGCGATGCGCGGCATCCGCGCAGTGCTCGTCGAGCGCGGCGACTTCGCCTCGGGCACCAGCGGCCGCTACCACGGCCTGCTGCATTCGGGCGCGCGCTACGTGGAAAGTGACCCGGCCTCCGCGCGTCACTGCGCCGAGGAGAACGCGATCCTGCGTCGCATCGCGCCCGCAACGCTCGAATACACCGGTGGCTACTTCGTGGCCACGCCCGACGACCCCGACGATTACGTCGAGCGCTTTCCGGCAGCCTGCGCCGCCGCGGGAATCGAGGCCGAACCGGTTTCGCTCACCGACCTGTTCGCCGCCGAGCCCCTTCTGAACCGCGGCATCCGCGCCGCCTATCGCGTCCCGGACGCGTCGCTCGAACCGTGGGAGCTGGTGGACGCCAACCTGGCGTCGGCACGCGAGCACGGCGCCGCTGCCTGGCGCTACCACGCCCTCACCGGCGTCGAGCGCGACCGCGACGGCGCCATTCACGCCGCACTGCTGGAAGACCGCCGCACCGGGGAGCGCCGCACGGTCGCGTGCCGGGCGATCGTCTCCGCCGCCGGGGCGTGGGCCGGCGAAGTCGCGGCGCTGGCCGGGGCCGAGCTGACGATGAGCCCCGGCAAAGGATCGATGCTCATCCTGTCGCGGCGCCTCACCGCCTCGGTCGTGAACCGCCTCGCCGAGCCCGGCGACGGCGACATCATCGTCCCGGTCCACACCGTCTGCATCCTGGGCACGACCGACATCACGGTGCCCGACCCGGACGAGGTCCGCGTCACCCGGGACGAGGTAGATGCCCTGTTGGCCGACGGGGAGCGGCTCGTTCCCGGCCTGGCCGGTGCGCGGGTGCTGCGCGCCTATGCCGGCGCGCGTCCCCTGTACGACGCGGCGGCGCTCGAGGGGGAGCACGGCGAATCGCGCGAGATCAGTCGGGCGCACCATGTCATCGACCATGGGCGGCGTGACGGGATCGGCGGGTTCTGGAGCATCGTCGGTGGCAAGCTGACGACCTACCGTCTCATGGCGGCCGAGGTCGTCGACGCCGTCTCGGCCTCGCTCGGCAACCGGGTGCCGTGCAGCACGGCGGACGAGGAGCTCCCCGGGCCGGCCGCCGGGACAGCCTACTGGCTGGGCGACCGGCTCGCCGCCCACGAAGCGGAGGGCGGGGGCGACGCGGAGCTCGTCTGCGAATGCGAGATCGTCACGCGGGCCCGCGTGGAGCGCGCCATCGACGAGCGCGGTGACTCGTCGCTCGACGACCTGCGCCGGACGACGCGGCTGGGGATGGGTCCCTGCCAGGGCGCCTTCTGCATGGTCCGCGCGGCGGCCATGCTCGCCGATCGGGCGGCGGCCCGAATGCTCCCGTCGCGCGCACCGGACCCGTCGGCGGCACTGGTCGAGTTCGTCGCCGAGCGACAGCGCGGGACGCGGCCCATCGCCTGGGGCGACCAGCTGGCAGAGCATGCCCTGACCGCCGGCATCTTCCGCGGGACCCTGGCCATCGACGGCCTGCCGGCAACCGACGAGACCGATGCCCAGCGCTGACGTGGCCGTCATCGGCGCCGGCCTTGCGGGGCTGAGCTGCGCGGTCGAGCTCGCGGAACGC
>JAICQM010000106.1 GCA_025937875.1 Chloroflexota bacterium | reverse complement strand
GCTGTTGTATCGAGACAGGCCTCCGGGCTCCCGTTGCCGTCGGCCGACACGAGCGAAGGACGCGCGATGACGAAGAGTGACAGTACGAGCGCCGCGACGGCGAGGATGATGACAATGGGTCGCGTGAGGTCACGCTGACCTGCCGTGGTTGGTCGAGTGTTCACCGATGTAAGACTCCCTGTTCCCCCTGGGCTCAACGCGACGGTTAACAGCGCCGCCTGCGCAAGGAATCGGAGGATAACGCAAGTACTAGGCCATGCCTAGTACCCAGGTCCCATCGGCGACGGGCAGTCTGGTGCAGACAGGGGGAGTCAGATGACGTAGGCGGTGACCGGTGTCAACGTCTACTTGAGGGCCGGGCTTGTCAGCCGGTGCGCCCGCGGGCCTCGAGCAGGACTACCTGCGTCTCGTCGGGAAGCGACGAGTGCGTGACCTGGGCCTTCGGTTGCCGGATCGGTTCGACCGCCATCTCGTGCAGGAACGTGTCGACCGGCTGGAGGTCGGTGGAGCCGCCATCGACCTGGTAGTGCATCGGGATCACGATCTTCGGGCTCACCTGGGACACCACCTCGGCGGCCTCAGTCGGCGGCAGGACGTACACGCCGCCAACGGGGACCAGCAGCACGTCCACCGGTCCGAGCTCGGACAGCTGCTCCTCCGTCAGGAGGTGCCCCAGGTCGCCGAGATGCGCGATGTGGACCCCATCGATCTCGAAACTGAAGACGACGTTCTCGCCACGCTCGCTGCCCCGCGATCCGTCGTGGAAGGTCCGGACGCCATTGACGAGGACGGCGCTCGACTCGTACTCACCCGGCCGCCGGAGGGTCAGGCGGGCGGTGATGGAGCGCGTGTAGGTGTGGTCGGCGTGATCGTGACTCATGGTCAGGATGTCGACGTCGTGCTTGCCCGCGACGAATCCGGTCGATGGCGGGCAGGGGTCGGTGATGACGGTGGCGTCGCGACCCTTCAGACGAAAGCAGGCACGCCCGTACCAGGTGATTTCCATCGGTCGACCGATTCTAGCCGGAAACGCACGAGCGCCGGTGCCCGCCCAATGACACCGGCGCTCGAAGGAGGGAGGGTGGAGGCGGAAATCGGTGGATCTCCATCTCGCACGGTGCAATCTACCGGCAGGATGTGAATGCCAAACACCCGTGCGCCTTAAGAAACGTGAACGTTTCGCGCGCGATGGTGGGCGGTGCGACAATCCGCCGCATGAGCCCGTTCGCGCAGCGCATCGTCGCCGCCCTGGTCGCCCTGCTCCTCGTCGCCGGCGTTGCGTTCCTGACGCTGCAGGGGATGGGCGTCGAGGTCGGGCTGGGACAGCGGACGCCCGAGCCGTCGCAGACCGCAACCGCCTCACTCACGCCAGCTGCGACGGGATCCGCCGCTCCGGTGGCGACCGGAGATCCGCAGGTCGTGTTCGCCGAGATCGAGGGCCAGGTACGCGCGATCCGCCTGCTCGAGGCGCCTGACATCGCTCCGGCCGAGCTCATCGGTCGCGCCGCCCTGGAGGATGAGCTGCGTGCGTCGTTCGATGCCGATTATCCGCAGGAGCGGCGCGACGCGGACAACGTCACCCTGCGCGCGCTGGGTCTGCTGGACGAGGACCAGGATGTCGCCGAGCTCCAGCTGCAGCTGCTCTCCGACCAGGTGATCGGCTTCTACGACGACACCGAGCGGCGGATGGTCGTCGTCTCCGACACCGGCGCGGACGCGACCGCCAGGATCACGTACGCCCACGAATACACGCACGCGCTCCAGGACGGCGCCTTCGGGCTCGACAGTCTGGAGACCGATGCCATCGGGCAGGACGACCGCAACCTCGCCCGCATCAGCCTGGTCGAGGGCGACGCATCGCTCACGATGGTGCTGTGGGCGATCGCCAACGATCCGGCCGGGCTGGGCGAGGTGGCCAGCGGCCCGGTTCCGGACATGAGCGGCATCCCGCCGTGGATGGTCGCCCAGCTCTCGTTCCCGTACGAGGCTGGAGCGAACTTCGTCGCCGAGCTCTACCAGAATGGCGGCTTCGACGCGGTGGACGCCGCGTTCGAGGACCCGCCCAGCTCCACCGAGCAGATCCTGCATTTCGACAAGTATCTCGATGGTGAGGCACCGCTGGCGGTCGCGGAGGTGGATCTGGCGACGGCACTGGGGGCCGGATGGGCAGCGGTGCCCTCGACCACCCTCGGCGAGGGACTCATCGCCATCTGGCTCGAGCACCTTGGCGCCGAACCCGGTGATGCCGCCGATGCCGCCAGCGGCTGGGGCGGTGACCGCGTCAGCGTGGCCAGCGGACCGGACGGCGCGGTGGCGCTGACGCTGCGGATTGCCTTCGACGCCCCGGTGCATGCGGATGACTTCGAACGCGCCTACGGGCCGTTGGTCGATGGACTGCCCTTCCCGGCCCGTCTCGAGCGCCTCGGACCCGACGAGCTGCTGGTCGTGCAGGCCAGCGACGAAGCACTCCTCGACACGCTGGTCGACGCCGCCGGCTGAGCCGGACGGTGGCCTACATCGTGTCGGGCGCGCCGATCCCCATCAGGTCGAGGGCGTTGGCCAGCACCAGGCGCGTGGCGTCGACGAGCGCCAGCCGCGCCCGGGACAGGGCGACGTCGTCGGAGAGGACTCGGCAGTCGCGGTAGAACTGGCTGAACAGGTGCGCCGCCTCGTGGCAGAAGCGCGGGATGTCGTGGGTCTCGCGCCGTGAGGCGGCATCGGCCACGACGTCCGGAAGCGTGAGCAGGTGGCGGACCAGCGCCTGCTCGGCCGGATGGACCAGGAGGGACCGCGTGTCCGCAGCATCGGCGGCGATCGACCGCTCCGCGGCGGTGCGCAGGATGGACGCGCACCGTGCGTGGGCGTACTGCACGTAGTACACGGGATTCTCATTGCTCTGGCTGGCCGCCAACGTCATGTCGAGATCGATGCCGGTCGTGTAGGCGCGTGAGCTGAAGTACCAGCGGGCGCCATCGGTCCCGATCTCGTCGAGCAGCTCATCGAGCGTGATGAACTCGCCCGAACGCTTGCTCATCGGGATCTCGACCCCATCCCGAATGAAGCGCACCCAGGCGATGAGTGGCCAGCGCACCTGGTCGGCGTCGAAGCCCAGTGCGATCGCCGCCGCGCGGTTGCGCGCCACCGTCCCGTGGTGATCCTCGCCCCAGACGTAGATGAGCTCGTCGAACCCGCGGCTGAACTTCTCCGCCACGTAGCCGATGTCGGCGGCGAAATAGGTGGGCCGCCCGTTGGAGCGGATGACCACGCGGTCCTTGTCGTCCCCGAATGCGGTCGAGCGGAACCAGACCGCGCCGCCTTCCTCGTAGATGAATCCCGCCTCGCGAAGCCGGGCGATGCCGCGCTCGACCCAGCCCGCCGCGTGGATGGCGCCCTCGCTGGTCCAGACGTCGAAGCGCACGCCAAGCCGCGCCAAGCTGGCCTCGATCCCGGCCCGCACCCGCTCCGAGGCCCAGCGGCCCAGAACCTCGCCGGGATCGGCGTCGGGGGCCTCGGCCCGCGGCCACAGCTCCTCGGGCACCTGCGCCACCAGCTCGTTCACGTATTCCCCGTGGTAGCCGTCGTCGGGGATCGGCTCGGCGCGGCGGATGGCGAGCAGGCTCAGGCCCAGGTTGCGGATCTGCTCGTTGTAGTCGTTGAAGTAGTACTCGCGCGTCACGGCGTGGCCCACCGCCTCGAGCACGCGGCAAAGGACGTCACCGACGAATGCGCCGCGCGCGTTGCCGATCGTCAGCGGGCCGGTCGGGTTGGCGCTCACGAACTCGACGTTGATCCGCTGCGGGTCCGGCACGGGCGCCCTGCCGAACCTGGCGCCCTCGGCGAGCAGCGTCTCCACCTGCCCGGCGACCCACGCGCTGTTGAGCCGAAAGTTGATGAATCCTGGCGGCGCGATCTCGGCCGCGGCCACGCCGTCGGGCAGCTGAAGGTGGGAGGTCAGCGCCTCGGCGATGCGAAGCGGTGCCATGCGGGCCAGCGGCGCCAGCTGCATGGCGGCGTTGGTAGCGAAGTCGCCATGCTCAGAACGCGCCGGCCGCTCGATGCTGACCGATGGCAGGTCGGCGGGCAGGTCAAGGGCGCCGGCCGCGGTCGCCGACCGTCGCGCCTCGGCGACGGCCTCGCGGAGCTGCTCGCGGAGGGTGGGCATGGGCCCGGCAGTCTACCCGACTGACGGGCGGGTCAGCCCCTCAGCGGGTGCGGCCGGGGTCGTCGGCGCGGCGGCGAGCGACGGCGCGACGTGCGGGACGCAGCACGACGGCTGCCACGCCCACGGCCACCAGCGTGAGCGTCATGATCGGTGCCTCGTTGGAGTCATGCGTGGCGACGGCGGTGGCGACCGGCGCCTGATCCGTGGCGTCACGGGCGGTCGTCGGCGTGGCGAACGCGGAGAGTGCGATCACGGCCGCCAGCCACAGTCCCAGGGCGGGGCCAATGACCCACCAGCGAATGTGCTGGCCCCTATCACGTGGGGACATCCGATACAGGTCCTCGTATGGGCGTTGCCGGCCTCCCATGCAAGGAGTGGACCAGATGCGGCGCCGGACGCTATCGGTCGCGAGCGAGGCGCAGCTCGAGAGCCTGGTCCGGGGAGAATCCGCGCAGGCCGAGTGTGTCGGCGGCGACCTCCAGCAACGCGCCGGTCGGCGCCAGCCCAATGAGCTCGCAATGGTCGACGTCGGTCCCGTTCTCGAGCGCCATGCGGCGGATCTCGCGGACCACGCGCGGGATCCCGGTCCGCTCCCAGTCGACGAGGTTCATGCTCACCTGCGCCATGCGCGGCTGCCCCGGGTTGTCGAGCAGAACACCCATGGCCTGGATGCCGGGCAGTCCGCCGGAGGATTCGCGCACCGCGTGAGCGATCCGCTTGGCGAGGGCCAGGTCGTCGGTCGCGAGGTTGACGTTGAAGGCGATGAGCGGCTTGCGCGCGCCGACGGCGATGGCGCCGCCGCGCGGATGGAGCCGCAACGGTCCGAAATCCGGCGCCCGGTCGGGATCCTTGCCGATGTCGTCGCGCAGGCCCTCGTACTGGCCCCGTCGCACGTCAGCCAGCCGGCGCCGCTCCGGTCGCAACGCCGCGTCGCCGTAGAGATAGACGGGAAGCTCAAAGCGCTGGGCGATCTGCTCGCCGAAGCGCCGCGCCAGGTCCACGCACTCCTCGAGGCGCGTGCCGCCAAGCGGCACGAAGGGCATGACGTCGACGGCCCCGATCCGTGGATGGGCACCCTCGTGCTGTTCCATGTCGATGAGCTCGAGCGCACGGCCGACGGCGGCCGTGGCCGCCTTCACGACCGACGCCGCGGCACCCGCGAAGGTGACCACGCTTCGGTTATGGGTCTCGTCGCGGCTGTGGTCGAGGAGCGTGACGCCCTCGATCTGGCTGACCGCGCGCACGATCTCCTCGAGGACTTCGGGACGCCGCCCCTCGCTGAAATTCGGGACGCATTCGATCAGGGAGGACACGCACGTGATCTTACGTCGCGCTCTCGGCCGACCGTGCCGCGGCTGCACACGATGCCGGTGCTACGCTCGGATGACATGCCCGGCACGCTGTACCTCGTCCCCACCCCCATCGGCGACCCGCGCGACATCACGCTGCGCGGGCTCGAGGTGCTGCGTGCCGCGCCGGTGGTCGCGGCCGAGGACACCCGCCACTACGCCACCCTCGCCCGCCACCACGGGCTGCCGGGGCGTGCGGTCTCGTATCACGACCACAACGAGACGCGCCGTGCTCCCCAGCTGCTGGCGCGCCTGCGTGCCGGCGACGACGTTGCACTGGTCACCGATGCCGGCACGCCGTTGGTCAGCGACCCGGGCCTTGCCCTCGTCCGCGCCGCGCTGGCCGAGGGTCTGGCGGTCACGGCGCTGCCCGGGGCGTCGGCGGTCATCACCGCCCTCGCCGCCAGCGGCATGGCGCCGCTGCCGTTCCGCTTCGTCGGCTTCCCGCCACGAACCGCGGCCAGGCGCCGCTCGTTCTTCGCCGGCCTGGCGGACGATGCCGCGACGATCGTGGCGTTCGAGGCGCCCCATCGCCTGCGCGAGGCGCTCGCCGACGCGCGTGTCGTGCTCGGCGATCGCGAGGCGTGCGTGGCGCGCAACATGACCAAGCCGCACGAGCGATACCAGCGCGGCCGCCTCTCCGAGCTCGAAGCGGCGCTCGCCGGGGAGGAGACGGTGCGTGGCGAGACGACGATCGTGATCGCCGGCGCCGAGATCCGCACCGAGGCGCCCGACGCCGCCGAGGACGCCGCGATGCTGGCCGCGAGCGGGGCCTCGGTCCGGACGATGGCCGAGTTCCTGGCGCGCCGTCATGGCCTGGCGCGCCGCCGGGCCTACGAGCTGGCACGCGAGGCGGCGGGCGCATGAGCACTGACCTCGAGACGGTGATCGGCCGGGTCGGGATGTCGCGCCGCTACCGTGGCGTGGACCCGGCGCTCGTCCGCCGCCTGGCCTCCGAGGAGCTGCCGCGCGCCCGCAACCTCGACGACGCGGCGAAACGCGTGAAGCGGCGCCTCCACCAGGCCGTCGGGGCATTCACGCGCGGCGCCACCACGCTCGGCGCGGTGCGCGAGGCGTGGCGCGGTGACATCGCAGCACCCGCATTCCGCGATGCCTGTGCACGCGCCATGACGCGGCATGCTTCGACCGCCGAGCGGGTGCCACACCTGCCGCAGTTCTACCGCGGGATCTGGGAGCTGACCGGTGCACCGGAACGTCTCCTCGACCTGGGATGTGGGCTCGGGCCGCTGGCCCTGCCCTGGATGGAGCTGCCGCCGGCTGC
>JAICQM010000171.1 GCA_025937875.1 Chloroflexota bacterium | reverse complement strand
TCGCCTCGGCGGCGATTGCTTCGCCGTCATCCTCCCCCACACCGACGAGCGCGGCGCGGCCGTCTTCGCCGACGCGGTGCTGCGCCGGATGGTCACGCGTCCGGTCGACACGGCCGCGGGTTCGCTGACGGTCATGGTCTCGCTGGGCGTGGCGCTCATGCGGCCGGGCATGGACGTCGACGACGAGGGGCTGCTGGCCGCCGCCGACGAGGCCCTCGCCAGCGCCCGCCGCGGCGGGGGCAACCGGATCGCCTTCGACCGCCAGCATGGCCTCGTCCGGCTGGACGAGACGCGCCGTCCGGCGCCGGCGGCGGACGCACCCGTCGACGAGGGCGACGCGCGACGCCGAGGCGGCTGAGGCTCCGGATCGCCTGGTCGCGTATGACGCCGGCGGCGCATCGGAGCTACGCCTGACCACGCGCGGCACATCGGTTTATCCACCGATGTCATACACTCTGTGGGTTCAGACTGTGGATAACCCCCTACCCAGGCCGGCCGCCGGCTGGCACCCTGAGGCAGCACATGCCGTCCACCTCCGCGGACCTGTCCGCCCGCCTCATCTTCCCGACGCGGGAGATCGTCGAGGAGTATTACCTCCCGATCATCTACACCGCCTGCCGCACCTGCTACTCCGAGCAGGTGCCTGACCAGATCTGGGACAAGGCGGTCAGCCGCCAGGTCGCCGACGAGAAGCAGCAGAGCCTCGTCCGCAAGGTCATGGAGTCGGGCCACGGGTCGACGATCGAGCACGTCAACTTCACGTTCGCGATCAGCGGCGTGACCCGCACGCTCTCGCATCAGCTGGTGCGCCACCGGGCTGGCACCGCGTTCGACCAGCAGTCGCAGCGCTACGTCAGCTTCAAGCAGCGCGACAACTACACGATCCCCGACACAATCGCCAAGGGCGACCTGCCCGACGACCTGGCCGGGCGCTTCCAGCGTGCCATCGACGACAACCTCGACCTCTACGGCCAGCTCCTCCAGGCCGAGGTGCCGGCCGAGGACGCGCGCTTCATCTTCCCCAACGCCATGCAGACCAACCTGATCATGACGGTCAACCTCCGCCAGCTGATCCACATGTCGGGGCTGCGCCTGTGCACGATGGCGCAGTGGGAGATCCGCCAGCTGTTCAAGCAGATCCGGCACGAGATCTTCCGGGTGAGCCCCTTCTTCGGGTCGTTCCTGGCCCCCAAGTGCGTGCCGCTCGGCTACTGCGACGAGATGGGCAACCGCGACGAGCATTGCCGCATCCGCCCGCACCGTGACACGGTGATGGCGGTGTGGGAGGCATATCGCGGCGGGACCGACCTGGTGGAGACGAACGGGTCGGTCGTGCCCGAGACCTCGCCGTTCCGCCCCAAGCCGCGCCGCACGACGCCGCTCCCCGTCGTCGACGACGAGACCGTTCCCGCCCGCCCGGTGAGCGTGGGCAGCGAGTCCGCCGGAGACGCCGACCGGGTCTGACTTCGCGCTACCCTCCCCCGGTGCACCTGTTGACCGACACGCCCGCATGACCGCTGCGGGCCAGCGCCCCGGTGACCGCCGCGTGCGGCTCGGTCGCGCCAAGCCGCAGGAGTTCCAGGTCAAGCCGCTGCGCCGTGTCCGCGGGGCGCCGGCTCCCGCCACCTCGCTGGTGCTCCTCTTCGGAGTCCTCATCACGGCGGGCACGATCCTGCTCATGCTGCCCATCAGCTCCGCCGACGGGAGCGCGACCCGCTTCATCGACGCCCTCTTCACCGCTACCAGCGCCGCGTGCGTCACCGGGTTGGTGGTCGTCGACACCGCGACCCACTGGAGCCCATTCGGCCAGGTCGTCATCCTGCTGCTCATCCAGGCCGGCGGCTTCGGGATCATGGCCGGCTCGACGCTGCTGCTCGTCCTGTTCGTCGGGCGGCGGACGACGCTGCGCGACCGCGTGCTGGTCACCGAGTCACTGGGCGGCATCCAGCTGGGGTCGGTGACGAGCCTCCTGCGCCGGATCGCCATCTTCACGCTGGTCTGCGAGCTGATCGGTGCGGTCATCCTCTCGATCGCCTTCACCTCCGGACCGGAGGCCGGACCACCGGGCGACCCGCTGGGCATCTGGTGGGGTGTCTTCCACAGCATCTCGGCCTTCAACAACGCCGGCTTCGACCTCACCGGCGGCTTCCGCAGCCTGGCGCCCTTCGTCGACGACTGGACGGTGCTGCTGACGATCGGAGCGTTGCTCACCGCCGGCGGGCTGGGCTTCGCCATCGTCGGCGACGCGATCCTCAAGCGGCGATGGACGCGGATGGCGCTCGAGACCAAGCTGGTGCTGGCCACGACCGCCGCGCTGCTCGTCGGCGGGACGGTGCTCATCGGGTTCACCGAGTGGAGCAATCCGCAGACACTGGGCGCCCTGCCCGCCGAGCAGCGCCTCCTCAACGCGCTGTTCGAGTCGGCCACGCTGCGCACCGCCGGCTTCTCCGCCCTCGACACCGGCGCCTTCGTCGAGGCCTCGCTGTTCGTGGTGATGGCCCTCATGTTCATCGGCGGCGCCTCCGGCTCGACCGCGGGCGGGATCAAGGTCAACACGTTCAGCGTGCTGCTCATCGCCATCACCTCCACGGTGCGCGGCCAACCGTCGGCCCAGGCCTTCGGGCGGCGCATCCCGCACGCGATCGTGTACCGCGCGCTGGCAGTGGCGCTGCTGGCGATCGCCTTCGTGTTCGTCATCGGGCTGGGACTGACGCTGACCACCGAGGCGACGTTCATCGAAACCCTGTTCGAGGCGGTGTCGGCGTTCGGCACCGTCGGCGCCACGACCGGGATCACGCCGGAGCTGACCGATCCCTCCCGCCTCATCGCCAGCTTCGCGATGTTCGTCGGGCGTCTCGGCCCGCTGACGCTGGTACTGGCCCTGGCGGCGCGGGCGCGCCCGGTGCCGTTCCGGCCCGCGGTCGAGCCGGTGCGCATCGGGTAGGCTCAGCGGAGAGGAGGCACCATGGCAGGACAGCAGGTGATGGTGATCGGCCTGGGGCGCTTCGGCTCGGCCGTTGCGCGCGAGCTCGAGAAGCTCGGGCACCAGGTGCTGGCGATCGACCGCAGCGAGCTGCGCGTCAACGACCTCGCGCCTGACGTGACGCACGCCCTGCAGCTCGATGCCTCGGACGAGGACGCCCTGCGCTCGGCGGGCGCCGGCGACTTCCAGACCGGGATCGTGGCCATCAGCAGCGCCACCGAGCCATCGATCTTCGCGACGATGGTCCTCAAGCGGCTGGGCGTGCCCAACGTCATCGCCAAGGCCGGCAGCAGGCTGCATGGCGAGATCCTGTCGCGGGTCGGGGCCGACCGCGTCGTCTTCCCGGAGCTCGAGACCGGCCTGCGCCTGGCGCACTCGTTCCACGTCCCCAACGTCATCGACTACCTGGACGTGGCTCCCAACTTCGGGATCGAGAAGATCCGGCCGCCGCGTCCCTTCGTGGGCAAGACGCTCGGCGAGCTCGACCTCAAGACTCGCGCCGGGCTGACGCCGATCGCGCTGCGACGCGGCAAGAGCGTCACCGTCAACCCCGCTCGCGAGGAGCGGATCGCGGAGGGTGACGAGCTCATACTCATCGGCCAGGACGACAAGCTCGAAGCCCTGCGGGGCTGAGGGGTGCGGGGGCGGCCGACCTAGTTGTCGGTGGTGACGCCGTCGCCCAGCGTGAACCGCCGCAGCTCCTCGTCGCAGGCCTCGGCCGCGCGGCGCGCCTCGGCCACCAGGAATGGCGACATCTTGGTCGAGTCGACGATGAGCAGGGTGTGGCCCCGCTCGTTGCGGTCCAGGACGATGCGGTCCTCGCCATGGAAGCTGATCGACCAGTTGGCCTGCAGCTGCACCAGCTCGGCCAGCACCACCCGCTCCGCGAACGACCAGTCGAGGAAGGCGGCGTTGAGCGCCGCCACCACATCGCGCAGCTGATGGGTCGTGTTGCGCCGCACGCGCGAGACGAAGTGAATGAGCCGCAGGCGGGCGAACGGGTCGCCGGACCGGGCGATCTGGGGCGGGGTGAGACCCGGGTCCGGCATTCCGTCCGGAATGGGGCCGAGCATCGGCGGGGTGGAGGTCGTGGGATCGGTCATGGCGTCACGGCCAGTGTGACGCGCGCGGGTGGAGCGTGCAGGCGGCCCGGCGGGCGGGGCGGCCGCTCAGCGGTCCTTCTTGGCCTGTCCGGGTGCGGTCGCGAGCCCCT
>JAICQM010000168.1 GCA_025937875.1 Chloroflexota bacterium | reverse complement strand
GGGCGCCGACGCGCAAGGGCGCTGCGCGCCTCATCAACGCCCGCGCGGAGACGGTCGAGGTCACCCCTGCCTACCGCACCGCCTTCCGCCGCAGCCGCTGCATCGTCCCCGCCGACGCCTTCTACGAGTGGCGCCGCCACCTGGTTCCGGGGCGTACCCGAGCGGTGCGATCGGAGCCGTTCGCCATCCGTCGCCCCGACGGCGAGCCGATGGCATTCGCCGGCCTGTGGTCGTCGTGGCGCGACCCGGAGAGCGCCGAGCGGCTGGCCACCTGCACGATCATCACGACCGGGGCCAACGCCACGCTCCGCGGCCTCCACGACCGGATGCCGGTCGTGCTCGACCGCGCCGATTGGGACGCATGGCTGGCCGAGACCGCGCCGGTCGCCACGCTCCGCTCGCTGCTGCGGCCGGCCCCCGACGACGAGCTGGAGACCTATCCCGTCTCGCCGGCGGTCAACGACGTCCGCAGCGAGGGCCCCGAGCTGCTGCTCCCGCTCACGCGCTGGACCGATGGCATCGCCGCTCTCGGCTGACCCCGCGCCCGAGCTGCCTCTGGCGCCCACCGCGCTGGTGCTGCTGGTCGGCGTCTCGGGCAGTGGCAAGTCGACGTTCGCGGCGCGCTGGTTCGCGCCGACCCAGGTCCTCTCCTCGGATGCCATGCGGGCCATGGTCGCCGACGACCCCAATGACCAGTCCGCGACCGATGCCGCGTTCGAGCTGCTGCACACCACCGCCTCCCTGCGGCTGGCCCGCGGCCGGCTCACCGTCGTCGACGCCACCAACGTCGAGCGCTGGGCCCGTGGCCGCCTGCTGGCGCTGGCCCGCCGCTTCGGCCGGCCGGCGAGCGCCGTCGTCCTCGACCTGCCGGTCGAGGTCGCGCTCGAGCGCAACGCGGCGCGCGCTGACCGGCGGCTCCCGCCCGCGGCCATCCGCCGCCAGCAACGCTGGTTGCGGGAGTCGATCCCCTCCCTCCCGGGCGAGGGTTTCACACCGGTCTGGGTGCTGACCTCGGCCGAGGAGGTTGACGCGGTGCGGGTGGTGGTCGCCGCGCGGACCTGATGGCCGGTTACAGGTCGGTCGTGGATGCCAGCGCCACGTCCCGCACGTAGTGGATGTCGGGCCGCCATGACAGGGCCAGGATGACGTGGAAGCGGGCGCGGGCGCGGCCGTGTCGCAGGTCGATCGTCGGCGTCCATACCCCGGGCGCGACGGCGGTGAACGGGTGCGAGGCAAATGGCCCGCCGAACGTGCCGGTGGGTGTGTCGAGACGGCCGCTGGCGATGAGCAGCTCGTCCTCGAGCCCGCGGCGCTCCGTGCAGCGGGCATGGACCCGGAGCTCGAGGCGGACCTCCTGGACCTCGATCGGCTCGGCGGTCTCGACCCGCAGCTCCCCCGTGAACGGATGCGTGACCGACAGCGGCACCGGCTCCAGGCGCACCTGGGCCGGGTACGCGTCGACGTTGACCGGCGCATCCTCGAACAGGCTGTACTGCCCGGCGGCCACGACGCCGGCCCGCAGCAGGGCCGTCGGCTGCGCGACGCGGACGGGCGCGACCATGCGGTCGTCGCCACGCCATGGCACGTCACAGCTGACCTCGAGCGTCCAGTTGCAGCGCAGCACGTCGCTGCCCTCGAACGTTGCCGGTCCGAGTGGCGGCACGTCGAACGTCACGTGCCAGGTGGCCTCCTCGCCGGCGCGGAACGTGGTGGGGCCGGCCAGCGTCGCCTCCAGCCGCGCCACCTCGTCGTGCCCGGTGCGGGTGACGACGCGCGTCGTCTTGCCGGTCGACTCGTTACGCCGGTACTGGAACGTTTCCTCGGCCCGCAGGACGGCACGGACCCCACGGACGTCGTGGTCGGCGGCAGGGCGGTAGCGGATGTCGGCGCGCACCGGCCGGCCCGGAAGCAGGACGGGCGGGTCGAGCTCGAGGGCCCATTCCCCGCCGGAGGCCTCGCGCAACGGCGTCATCGGTCCACCCCTGCGAATTCGGCGCATGAAAACGCCCCGAAAGGACCGCGATCGAACACAAGTGACCGAAGCCACCTGAAGTTCGTACCGGAACGTTGATGCGATCTCGTGATCCGGTATCCGCTGCCCCTTCGGGACGACCTCAGAATAGCCGCCGCGCGTCCAGGACGGCAATACCCTTTATCCCCGAGTTTGGGGCCGATGCACGCGCTTATCCACGGCCTATCCCCAAGTTGACGGAGGATCGTTGCCGCCATGCCATCCCCGCCCGAGGGCGGTACCCCGCGATCGTGGCCGAGGATGGGGGCCTCGACGAATGGCTTGGGTCGTGCGCTGGACCACGCCCGCTCGCTGCCGCCCACGTGACGGCCTAGTCGACGATCACCTCGGAGCTGAGGCCGTCGCCGCAGTCGCCGCCGCACGGCAGCCGCTCGCCGGGGGGTACGAGGCGCACGCGGTAGGGTGCCGGCGGCAGCGCGGTGCGATCGATCGCCACCACGAACGCCTGCCCGCCGACCAGGTCCGCGGTGCATGCCCGCGGCATGAGCGGGTCGCTGAAGACCGGGTACACGGCGCCGTCCTCGACCCGGATCGCGTCCAGCCGCAGCTCGGGGCAGCTGCTCCCGATCCCCTGCGCAAACGAGGCAATTACGCTGGCCGAGAAGTCGACCTCGGGCGCCTCGCCACCCAACCCGAGCGCCGCCCACAGCGCGGCGGACGTCGCGGCATCGGTGGCAACTCGGACCGAGTACGACTCCCGGACCTCGCCGTGGTCGAGGAGCCGCCAGCCGTCGCCCGCGTCGGGCTGGACCCATTCGGTGACGAGCGGGAACACGTGCAGTGCGAGGGCATCCCCGGCGTCGTAGCGGTCGCGCAGCACCTCCTCCGCACCCGGCTCGTTGGACTTGACGGTGAGCTCCACACGGTTGGTGAACACGTCGATACCGCTGGAGAGGAACTCGTAGCCCTCGAGCGGCTGCCCGGCCATGTCGACCGTGACCCGGTCCTGGAGCTCCCTCAGCTCATCCTCCGTGCGCTCGACGCGCTCCAGGCGATAGCGCCCCGCCACGATGCCGCGCGCCTGGAGGGCGGCGTCGTGCGGCGCCAGCTCGTCGGTGAACTGGAGGACGACGATCCCTCCATCGAGGTAGATCCCCCCGAAGGCGTCACGGTGTTCGGCCGCGTAGGCGCGGAACGGTGCCGTGGCGTCAGGGATTTCACCCTCGGCCAGCGACGGCGGCGGCGGCGAGACGGCGATCCCGCGGCAGGCCGTCAGCAGGAGGGTGACGAGGATGACGAGGCGGCGCATCGGTCTGTCCGACGTCCTGGCGCGGCGTCAGGTTCCGGCCAGTGGGATCGGTCGACCCTGCTCGTCGACCGCCACGAACACGAAGCTGCCGGTGGTGGCCAGCCGGCGCTCGCGGGAGAGCAGCTCCTCCACGAACATCTCGACTCGCACCGTGACGCTCGTCGTGCCCACCCGCTCGACGACCGCCACCAGCTCCACCATCTGGCCGGCGCGCACCGGCACCTTGAACTCGACCCGGTCCGACGCCACGGTGACCATCGTGCGGCGCGCGAAGCGTGTGGCCGACAGGTAGCCGGCCTTGTCCATCAGGCCCAGGGCATGGCCGCCGAACAGCGTCCCGTAGTGGTTCGTCTGGTGCGGGAAGATCAGCTCGACCAGCCGCACCTCGGACCGGTCGCGCTCGGGCTCGGTGCTCATGCTGAGCAGCGTACGTGGCGGGTACGTCATTTGTCCCGCCCACCGGTCGGCCGAAGGGCCGTGGCGCGGTGCCTGGGGGTGGGACCATCATGGTTGCAACCTCCTTTACCCACCTGCCCTCGCAGACACCCGGTCGTCCCGAGCCGACTGGGTGTCCTGCTGTCCGGGCCATACCCGCCCGCTTGCGCTCCAGGCACGTAACGGCGACCGGATGGCCGAATCTACCGGCGAGGCAAGGCTCAGCCAAGGGAGGACCGATCAACCTGGCCGGCAGCTTCCTGTGCTGCAAGATCGGTTACTCATTGCCGATACCTGCCTGGGCGGCACATCGGCCCGTCACGCTCGCGTCACGCTGCGGGCGTACACTCAGGCCATGTTCGGATTTGGCAGACCCACCACCCTGCCTGCGCCGGCCGATGCGCTCCCCGGCCGTGACCAGGCAATCCCCACCGCCGAGCGCCACTTGATCAACGGGGCCGGCCTGAAGCCCCCGTATCCGGCCGGAACCGAGGTCGCCGAGTTCGCCCTCGGCTGCTTCTGGG
>JAICQM010000073.1 GCA_025937875.1 Chloroflexota bacterium | reverse complement strand
TTCCGGTTCCGGCTCAGCCTCGGGTGCGGTCTCATCGTCCGTCCCGACGTCGAGCCACGTGACCTCGTCGTCTGCATACCAATCGGGCTCGGAGGTTTCCGTCGTGTAGCCCTCCGGGATGTCGAACGTGGGCTGCAGCGGCGAAGCGGGCGCCAGCTCTGTCACGTGGTCGGCTACGGGACCTGTCTTCGACATCGGCTCCGGTACGGGCTGGGGCTCCGGCTGCAGTTCGGGCATCGGCTCCGGTACGGGCTGGGGCTCCGGCTGCAGTTCGGGCATCGGCTCCGGGACGGGCTCCAACATGGGCTCGGGTTCGGGCTGAGGCTCAGGGACCGGCTGGGGCTCCGGTACGGGCTCGGGTTCGGGCTGGGGCTCGGGTTCGGGCTGAACCTCCGGTTGCGGCTCGGGCTGGGGCTCCGGTTCGTCGGCCACGGGTACCGCCTCGGCGGCCACCGCGTCGACGACCTCGCTCTCGGCAAGTGCCGCTTCCGTGGATGCCTGGAAGGCTGCGATCGCCTCGCCGGCCTCCCGCGCGCCGGGCAGCTCGGCGAGTGCCGGATCCTCGGCGCGGGCCAGCGCCTCCAGGATCCCGGCTCCACCGAGGCGATTGCGGCGGCGGCCGCGCGGCTGATCCTCGTCGTGATCGGTTGGCACCGGGGCACCAGCGTCGATGCGCGACGCCGCGGCGTCACCTCCGTCGGCTTCGTGCCCCGGCGGTCCCGCATCTGCCTCTTGCAGCTCGGGGCCAGCCGTCACCGGAGCGGCAGCCGCTCGAGCGTGCGATGCCGGCCCGGCCGCCTCGTCGGCCACCTCCGGCGCCCGCCAGCTGACCGGCGGGACCGGTGCGCCACTCGGCAGGCGAAGGTCCATCCGCGCCTCGAGCAGCTCGACCCGGGAACGGAGGGATGCGACCTCGCCCCGTGCCTCGCCCAGGGCGAGGAGCGCCTGGCCATAGCGCTCGGTGAGGCTGCGGAACTCGGTGAGCAGCTCGCGGAACGGGCTTGCCTCGAACGCGGGCTCGGGCGCCGCCGGCGCCGCGGCAACGGGCGGCTCCCCCGGCGTGCCGAGCGGCTGCCCCTGCTGGATGTAAATGCGCATGCCACGCTCACCCTCGTGCCGCCCCTGCAGCACGCCCCGGGTGACGAGGTCCCAGACGCGCTTCTTGGGGATGCCGAGGATGGCGGCAGCCTCCTTGACCGTGTATCCGTCCATCACGCGGACGACAGCGTAACGAGTTCGTCGAGGGCCTCGACCAGGCGCTCGGCCTCTTCGAGGGTGTTGTAGTGCACCAGGCCGATGCGGACCATCCCGCCCGTCTCGGCGAGGCCGAGGCGCCGCACCAGCTCGACGGCGTAGTAGTCGCCATCCCAGACGCTGATGCCGCGCGAGGCAAGATGCTCGGCCACGGCGCGCGGGCGGTGGTCATCGATCGTGAACGCGACGGTGGGCACGCGCTCGTCGACCCGCCCCGGATCGGCGATGCCGCGAACCCGGAGCCCGGGCACGGCGGCCAGCGCGCCGAGCAGCGGGCCGATCAGGCCGCGCTCGTACTGGCGGATCGCCACCATCGCCGCGCGCAGTGACGTCCGCCGATCGGCGTCGTGACCGGCAAGACCGTAGGCGCGGCCCAGTGACGCCAGGTACGTGAACGTCCCGAGCAGCCCGGCCAGCAGCTCGTGTGGCTGGGTGCCGGTCTCCCACTTGCCGGGCAGCCGGTCGCCCGCCGGACGGACGCGATAGGCTGCCAGCCGCTCGAGATGCTCGCGGCGCCCGTACAAGGCGCCCAGGTGCGGACCGAAGAACTTGTAGGGCGAGCAGGCGAGGAAGTCGACGTGCAGGTCGGCGACGTTGATCGGCAGGTGCGGAGCGGCGTGCACGGCGTCGACGTAGACGAGGGCGCCGGCCGCGTGCGCCAGCTCGGTCACGCGCCCGACGTCGTTGATGGTGCCGATCGCGTTCGAGGCCAGGCCCACCGCCACGAGCCGCGTCGCCGGGCCGAGCAGCGATCCGAGCCCGTCGAGGTCGAGCGTGCCGTCCTCCTCGTTGACGTCGACCCAGCGCACCGTCGCGCCGCGGTCCTCGGCCACCGCCAGCCAGGGCGCGACGTTGGCATCGTGGTCGAGACGCGTCACCACGATCTCATCGCCGGGGCGCAGGTCTCGACCCAGGGCGCGGCTGACGGCCAAGGTGAGGGTGGTCATGTTGGGACCGAAGACGATCTCGGCCGGATCGTGCGCACCCAGGAAGTCGGCCATCGCGGCATGCGCGTCGGCGATCAGCGCATCGGTCTCCTCCGACGCCGCGAAGGCCCCGTGCGTGTTGGCGTCGCCCGCGGCCAAGTGGGCGGCGATGGCGTCGATGGTGGCGCGGGGCACCTGCGTCCCGCCAGGGCCATCGAGGTATGCCACGGGCCGGCCATCGTGGAGCCGCTCGAGCGCCGGGAAATGAGCGCGCACCGCCGCGGGATCGAGACCGCGCCGCGCCACGGGGGTCGTCACGCGCACGATGGTACGCGGCGCGCGGCGACTGCGGCGTCCCGTATCATCGGTCAACCCATGTCGACCTCCATTCGAGTTCCGACGCTGCCCGCCCACGACCTGGCGCTCCCACCGGCCTTCGAGGGACTGGCCGATATCGCCTACAACCTGTGGTGGAGCTGGACACCGCGCGCGTCGCAGCTCTTCGCGCGCATCGACTCGGCGGCGTGGGCCCGTCACCGCAACCCGATTCCCGTGCTGCGCGGCGTGGACACGGCGCGCTGGGTGGACCTCGCCGCCGACGAGGACTTCAACGTCGACGTCAGCCGCCTGCTCGACGAGTTCAACCGCTACCTGGCCAACGGTTCGGGAGGGTGGTATCGGTCCAACGAAGATCGCGCGCTGCCGGGGCCGGTCGCGTACTTCTGCGCGGAATACGGCATCCACGAGTCGATGCAGATCTACTCCGGTGGCCTCGGCGTGCTGGCCGGCGACCACCTCAAGTCGGCCTCCGATGCGTCGCTGCCGTTCATCGGCGTCGGGCTCCTCTACCGGCGCGGCTACTTCCGCCAGCAGATCGACGCCGATGGCCACCAGGAGCACTCGCAGCCCGACCTCGACCCGGCCTCGCTGCCGTTGCGACGCGCACGAGGCGCCGACGGCCTGCCGCTGATGGTGAGCGTCGAGATGCCGGGGCGCGCGGTGCAGGCAGCGGTGTGGGTCGCCCACGTCGGACGCGTCCCGCTGCTCCTGCTCGACACCGATGTCCCGGTCAACGACCCATCGGACCGACCGATCACCCACATCCTGTACGTCCGCGGCCGCGAGATGCGGCTGTGCCAGGAGATCATGCTCGGGGTCGGCGGCGTGCGCGCGCTGCGCGGGCTGGGCGTCGAGCCGGCGGTGTGGCACCTGAACGAGGGCCACTCGGCGTTCATGCTCCTCGAGCGCGCGCGCGAGCTGGTCCATGCCGAGCCCGGCCTCGCTGCCGAGGAGGCGCTCCGCCGCGTCGGCCGCACCTCGGCCTTCACGATCCACACCCCGGTGCCGGCCGGCAACGAGGTCTTCGAGCGAGCGCTCGTGGCCCGCGACTTCGCCGCCTGGTTCGCCGAGACCGGCATGGCGCCGGGAGCCCTGTTCGAGCTGGGACGCGGCCATACCGACGATCCCGAGGCTCCGTTCGACATGACGGCCTTCGTGCTGCGGCACGCGGCTCGAGCCAACGCGGTCAGCCAGCTCCACGGCCGTACCGCGACCGAGACGTGGCAGTCGGTGGCGGGGCATCCAATCGATGCGATCACCAACGGCGTCCACGTCGGCACCTGGCTGGGGCGGCCGATCCGCCGCGTCTACCGCCAGGCGATCGGCACATCGCTCAACAACGACCTCGACGGTCCGGAGCCGCTCGAGGGCCTGGAGAACATCGACGACGCCGAGCTGTGGGCGGCGCACCTCCAGCAGAAGCGCGAGCTGAAGGAGTTCATGGAGGGCCGCCTGGAACGGCAGTTCGCGCGTCACGGCGAATCCCCCACCACCTTGCGCGAGGTGCGCGACGCCCTCGATCCGGATGCGCTGGTGATCGGGTTCGCGCGCCGCTTCGCAACCTACAAGCGCGCCGATCTGCTCTTCCGCGACGAGGCACGGTTGGCGGCCATCCTCCACCACGCGGATCGGCCGGTGCAGGTCATCATCGCCGGCAAGGCACATCCCGCCGATCGCCCCGGCCAGCGCGTCATCCAGCGCATCTTCGGCCTCTCGCGCGACGACCAGCTCCAGGGCAGGGTCTTCGTCCTCGAGGACTACGACATCCGGATCGCCAAGTTCCTCGTCGGCGGGGTCGACATCTGGCTCAACAATCCACGGCGGCCGATGGAAGCCTCCGGCACCTCGGGCATGAAGGCGGCCATCAACGGGATCCCGTCGGTGAGCATCCTCGACGGCTGGTGGGACGAGGGCTACGACGGCGTCAACGGCTGGGCGATCGGGGATCGGGAACCGGACGGCGACGAGGAGGCGCAGGACGACGCCGATGCCGCTGAGCTGTACCGGCTGCTCGAGGAGGAGATCATTCCGCGGTTCTTCGAGCGCGACGCCGACGGCCTGCCGCGCGCGTGGCTGGAGACGATGCGGGCCGCGGTCAATGCGTCACTGTGGCAATTCAGCACGGCGCGCATGTTGACCGAGTACGTCGACCGCCTCTACCTGCCGGTGGCCCGCGGGGCGGAGCCCGTCACCGCCTGAGTTCCCCCGGCGGGCCTGTCGATCAGGGCAGGTAGAAGCGCGGGTTCTGCCAGGTGCCGTTGGCGTTGACGGCGAAGTGCAGGTGACAACCGGTGCTGTAGCCGGTTGATCCCTCGTAGCCGATGACCTGGCCGACCGTGACCGGCTGGCCGGGCGAGACCACCACCCGTGCCTGCATGTGCCAGTACCACGACTGGACGCCGCCGCCGTGGTCGAGGATGACACCGAAGCCCGAGTCCCACGGGGCGAGCGGCTGGCCGGAGGCGGCCACGACGCCGGTGGCAGCGGCGACGATGGGCGTGCCGCAGCCGGCCGCCATGTCGAGCCCCGTGTGGAAATGTGGGTAGTAGACGCCGTTGTAGGAGTACGGCGGCTCGAGGACGAAGCCGGTGGGCCCGAACTCCTGGGTGATGTGGAACCCGGCCTCCGGCCAGCGGAACCCGCGCGGCGAGACGACGCCCTGGCGACGGCGCGCCTCCTCCTCGGCAGCCGCACGGCGACGGGCCTCGGCGAGCGCCGCCTGGCGCGCCGCCTCCTGGGCCCTGAGCTGGCTGACGAGGCGGTCCATGGCGGCCTGTTCGGCGATGCTGTGCTCGAGGGCCTCGGCCTGGCTGGCCTGGTTGGCGAGCGTGGCGTTGAGGGCAGCTTCCTGCGCGCGCCGCCGCGCGTCTGCCGCGGCCTTCAGCTCGGCGAGGCGGCCGGTCATGGCCTCCAGCTCAGCCTCGCGCTGCTCGAGCAGTGCCTGCTGCTCCTCGGCCGCGATCCGCGCCTCGTTCAGCGCCGCGCGTCCCTCCTTGAGGGACTTCTGCTTGGTCTGGAGCATGTCTCGGAGGGCGCGGATCTCCTCGGCGAGGCGGGTATCGGTCTCGCTGACGGTCAGCAGATAACCCACCTGGGTCGAGGCCTGATCGAGCGAATCGGCGGCCAGCAGGAGCTCGAGCAACGAGGTCTGGCTCTGCTCGTAGGCGTCGCGGAGGTGCTGCTCGAGCAGTGCCTCGCGCGCCTCCAGGTCAGCCACGTTGCGCCGGATCTCGGCGGCCAGCTGGGTCAGCTGGCGGTCGAGCGCCACGATCGCCGCCCGCAGCTCGGCGAGGCGAGCCTTGATCTCGGCGATCTGGGCCTGGGCCTGGACCCACAGCCCGTGGACGCGCTCGTACTCGGCGGTCACCGCCGCCAGCTCGGCCCGTGCCGCATCCAGCTGGACACCGAGCACGGCGGACTGCGACTTCAGCTCATCAAGCCGTGAACGCTGCGAGGCCACCTGCTCCCGCAGCTGCTGCTGCTGGCGCTGGGCTTCAGCGAGGGACGGGTCCGCGGCCAGGGCACGGTCGCGAGGGGTCGTATCGACGATGTTCAGGCTCACAGCCACGAGGGCTACGAACGTGACGACAAGCCGAGAACGTCGTCTCATGCGGTGTTCCGCGTGTGCAATTGCCCTTCTCGTGCCCGTTGTTGAGGAGTCCACCACACCGATGCTATCGGCCGGCCTCCGCCTTGTGACGGGCCCGAATGTACTACACCGTACTACCCCAGCGCCAGGTTATCCACATTTCTAGCCGTCCTCGTCGCGGGGTGCCGTCAGGCGACCGAGGGCGATCCCGACCACGCCCCCGGCGACCAGGACCAGCCACCGCGGTAGGCCGCGGCGCGGTGCGCCCACGGTCGGCGGTGGGCCGCCGATGGCCACCGGCAGGAACCGTGGGTCGGCCTCGAGCGTGCCCGTCACCACCTCGTCCTCCAGGGCGCTGGCGCGTGCCACCTCGGCGCCGAGCAGGATGATGATGCTGGCGAAGTACAGGAAGACGAGGAGGGTGATGGCGGTCGAGATCGGCCCAAAGGCTGAGTCGTAGTTGGCGATGTTGGTGGCGTAGAAGGTGAACCCGAAGCGCAGCACCGTCCACAGCAGTGCCGCGACCACGGCCCCGGGCCAGACCTCCCCGAAGGTCAGTGGCCGGTTGGGCACGACGCGATAGATGAGGAGGAAGGCCAGGAAGATGAGCACGATCGGCGCCGCGAACCCGATCAGACCGATGGCCACCGGCCCACCCGGCATGTCGCCGAGCACCGCTCCGGCCGCGTTCTGCAGGATGCCGGTCAGGATCCCGATGACCAGGCTGGCGACGGCCAGCAGGCCCGTGATTCCCATCAACGCCAGCCCGATGAGCTTGTCCTGCACGAACCCGCGCGGCGTGGCGGCCTCGAACGCGCGGCTCACCCCACCCGAGATCGCCGAGAAGACGCCCAGACCGCTCCACAGCAGGAACGCGACGCCGATGAGCGTGATCCCGCCCCGCGAGTCGATGACGGCGTCGATCACCCCGCCGATCGTCTCCGGGTCGAGCGGCGATCCCGCCGCGACCTGCTCGACGATGAACGCTCGAGCCTCGCCCTCGCCGAGGAAGAAGCTGAACCCCACCACGCCCAGGACCAGCAGCTGGAACATCGACAGCACCGCGAAGTAGGCCATGCTGCCGGCGTACTGCAGCGCCTCGTGGGCGAGGAACCCGGACCCGGCGCGGCGCGCGATGCGCGGCCAACGGTGCCCGAGGCTCCAGGCGTCGAGCCGTGCGATCAGCTCCTTCACGCGTTCCATGCCGCTGGGGCCCTCGCAATCGTCGTGCCCCGCAGGCTACCGTAGGCTCATGGCAGCGGCACGCGACACATCGGTCGAGCTCGAGCTGGCCGGTCACACCGTCAAGATCACGAACCCCGACAAAGTCTTCTTCGCCGAGATCGGCGTCACCAAGCGCGAGATGGTCGACTACTACCTGGCGGTGGCCGACGGCGCCCTGCGCGGCGTCATGGACCGACCGATGGCGCTCAAGCGCTTCGTCGACGGTGCCGCGGGGCAGGCGTTCTTCCAGAAGCGCGCGCCCAAGACGGTGCCGCCCTTCGTCAGAACCGTCGAGCTGTCGTTCCCGTCGGGCCGGACTGCCGACGAGGTGGTGGTCGACAATCCGGCCGCGCTGGCGTGGGTCATCAACCTCGGCTGCATCGACCTCAACCCGCATCCGGTGCGCTCGGTCGACATCGAGCATCCCGACGAGCTGCGCGTCGACCTGGATCCGGGGCCCGGGGTGCCGTGGACGGACGTCCGGCGCGTGGCGCTCGTCGTGCGCGAGGTGCTCGAGGAGCTGAGCTACACGGCGTGGCCCAAGACCTCGGGCTCGCGGGGAATCCACGTGTACGTCCGGATCGAGCCGCACTGGGGCTTCTCGGACGTGCGGCGGGCGGCCCTGGCCCTGGCCCGCGAGGTGGAGCGGCGGGCACCCGGCATCGCGACCAGCAAGTGGTGGAAGGAGGAGCGGCATGGCGTCTTCCTCGACTACAACCAGAACGCCAAGGATCGGACGGTGGCGTCGGCCTATTCCGTGCGACCGGTGCCCGCGGCCTGGGTCAGCGCGCCACTGACCTGGGGCGAGGTGCCCGACGCCGAGCTCGGTGATTTCACGATCCGCACGATGCCGGACCGATACGCGCGCCTCGGCGACGTCGGCGCGGGCATCGATGCCACTGCCCACTCGCTCGAGCCGCTCCTCGACCTCGTCGCGCGCCATGAGGCGGAGGGCCAGGGCGACGCTCCGTGGCCACCGAACTACGCCAAGCAGCCCGGGGAGCCCCCGCGCGTCCAGCCGTCGAAGCGCCGCATGCCACCCACCCCGCAGGAACTCGCACCGACCGACCCGTCCGCGCCGCGAGGCCGCGCCGGTTCCGTGGCGCCCGCCCTCCCCTCCCCGCCGGCGCGCCGGGCGGACGGCACGGTGTCGCCCACCGGCCGCCGCCGTTCCTCAGCACCGCTGCGGGTGGTGTCGCAGGCGGAGACCAAGGAGGAGGCCCTGGCCGGGCTGGACCGATGGCGGGAGCGCTGGCCCGTCGCCTCGGAGCACGTCGGCATCGAGGAGGTGCTCGTCGACGGGATGCGCGGGCGCTCCTCGCTCTGGTACCGGGTCCGCGTGAACCTGCGCCACGTGCCGGAGGCGGACCGCCCGCCCGACGAGAAGCCGGACCCCGACTACGACCCGTGGGCGGAGTTCCGGGAGGGAGAGGAAACGGGAAGGGAATCCCCCGGAATGCCCGGCGAGCCATCGGACGGCTGAGCGGACACACGGGGGCTCACCTGGGTCGGCTGGCTCCTCCGGCGGGCCACGCGGAGCGAGACGACGGGTGCCACACCTGCTGGTCACCGGGCGTCAAGTGGGCGATGATCGGTCAGATGGGGGCCATGGGCGACACGATCGGGCTGCCGGCGACCACGGTCGCTGACCTCGACGCGGCCTTCGAGGCGATTCGCCCGGGCCTGGCGAGGCTGTGCGCGTCGCTCGTCGGCGCCGCCGAGGCGGACGACGTGGTGCAGGACGTGTACATGGTCGCCCGCAAGCGCATCGGTCAGCTGACGGACCCTCGCGCCCTCGAGCCGTGGCTGCGACGCATCGCGGTCAACCGCTGCTACGACCACCACCGGCGAGCAAAGCGGCTCGTCGAGCGGCTGCCCCTCCTGGTCCGCGGCCCGGTGACGGCCTCCCGTGACACCGGCCTCGGCGAGCTGGTCGAACGCCTGCCGGAGCGCCAGCGCACCGTGATCGTGCTGCACTACGCGTACGGCTACGCCCTCAACGAGATCGCCGAGCTGCTCGACCTGACGCACGTCAACGTGCGCACCATCATCGCCCGCGCTCGCCACCGCCTCCTCGCCGAGTGGCAGGAGGACGTGCGATGAGCTGCCGCTGGACCGCTGGCATCGTGGCCGACGGGACGGGGCCGGACGCGCCGGGACTCGACCGCGACGCCGAACGCCATCTCGCCGGCTGCCGTGCCTGTCGCGCGGCGGTCGCGCGGGCCGAGCGCCTCGATACCGCGCTGGGCATGGACCTGCGCGATCGCCGCACCGACGAGCTGCCACGGGCCGTGCTCGCCTCGCCGACGCTCACTCGCCGGAGCTCGGGCTGGCGTGGCTCGGCCAGCGTGCTGGCGGTCGGGGCCACACTCGCCGTCGCGGCCATCGCGAGCGGAATCGCCTTGAACCCTGCGCCAATGGCGTCACCCGGGCCGGTGGGCGTGACGAGCGAGGGGCCCAGCGGCAGCGTCGCTGCGTCGGATCCCGCCACTCCGGACACGGTAGCCCTGGAGCCGGGGCGCATCGTCGCGGTGGTCAACGAGCCGGACACCGACGTCCCGCTGGTGG
>JAICQM010000209.1 GCA_025937875.1 Chloroflexota bacterium | reverse complement strand
GAGCGCGTCATCGTCGTGTCGAGGTTGGCCCCGTTGCCCGAGTAGTAGTACTGCGAGCCCTCGAAGGGCGCCCCGATGCTGCGGAAGACATGGTTGTCAGGCAGGACCACGAACGCAGCCTGCGTCTGCCTCGTCGTGAACGAAGCGGGGCCGAGCCTGATGCTCGTGTTCTTGCCCGGACGGGCGACCTGGTAGTCGAGCCAGCCGAGGAAGAACTTCTCCCAGGCACCCATGTGGACCGGGCGCGTGCCGATGGCATCGGCCGGCACACCGGTGCTCCCGTAGGAGCCGGAGCTCATGAGCGTCCAGAACGCGGTGGAGTTCTCCGCGCCACCGGTGTTGCCACTGGTGTCGTAGAGGTCGGGAAGGCCCAGGTCGTGGCCGAACTCATGGGCGAAGACGCCCACGCCGCCATTCTCGGGCTCGATGGTGTAGTCGCCGATCCACTTGCTCGAGTTGCCGAGCTGGATGCCGCCGAGCGGATTCTCCTCGCCGCCCACCATGGGACCGGCGCTGCCGATCGGGTTGAGCTGGACGTACCAGCGGTGGCTCCAGATGGCGTCGGTGCCGAGGGAACCGCCACCGGTCTCCTCCCCCTCGCCGGCGTGGACCGACTGGAAGTGGTCGATGTAGCCGTCCGGCTCGTCGAAGTTGCCGTTGCCGTTGTAGTCATACCGATCCCAGACGTCGAATTCGGCCAGCTGAGCCTCGATGTCGGCCGGGCTCATGCCCGCGTCGAGCTGCGCCTGGTACCAGGCGTTGACCTGGTCCTGAACGAAGAACCACGTGTCCTGGCAGACGATGTCGCCGCAGTAGTTCGAGCCGTAGTTGGCGGCGTTGAACGGGACGTCGACCCAGTCGCTCACGTAGCCGTCGACCGTGTAGCGACCCGAGGACAGCTCGAGGTACATGTTGGCCATCGAGGGGTCCTGGCCCTGGTCGTACAGCAGGTGGTCGTAGTAGTCCTGGCTGAAGTCGTCGACCCAGATGGTCGTGTTGTCGACCGAGCGATCCGGCTCGGGGATCTGGTTGTGATCGGTGTTCTGGGCGGCGTTGTTGTCCGGATCGTGGCGGTTGACGTGGTTTCGGGTGCCGCCGTGCGTCGGATCGTCGCCGGTGCCGAACTGGCCGAGCAGGGTGAGGATGTTGTCCGAGCCCTCGAAGGCGAGCTCGACGTACTGGCCGGGCGCGACCTTGACGACCTTGTTGTCACCGGTGGCGGTGACCTGGCCCTGGAGGACCATCTCGTGAGCCGCCTGCTTCAGATCGGCCTGGCGGGCCGAGAGCGGGCTGGGGATGTTGTCGGTGTTATAGCCCGCTTCGCCGACGACACCCGTGGGGTCGTTAGCGGCGACGGGTACCGTCAACGAGAGGAGCAGGGCTCCGCTCGCAATGGTTGCGAGTAGCTTTCGCAAGAGGGAAGACCTCGACTACGGAATGTTTCGAACACATCGAACCGAGGGTGATCGGTGTGGTCCGGTGGTCACCTCCAATGCTCGGCATCAAGGCAGGGTGTCGTCCCGGTTACGGGACCTTTATCGAGACGGGGACGATACGCCCCCGGGGCCGGCCGTCGCAAGCGATTCCCATCGCCATGGTGCCTGCACGCGCCGCATCTCTATCATGCGGCCATGCGATTCATTGTCCTCGCGGCGCTGATCGGCACGCTCTTGGCCGCCTGCCGGGCCGGCCAGGCCGAGCCAAGCCCCAGCCCCCCCACCTCCGCCGAGCAGAGTGTCGACCCCTCGAGCAGCCCCTCGAGCCTCGGCTCGGAGACTCCTGAGCCCAGCTTGGCCAGCAGCAGCGACGCGGGCATCGAGATCAGCGGGGTCTTCAGCAGCGACAGCATCGAGGGCGGATGCGCCTTTCTCGAGGCGGCGGACGGGACGCGCTACGAGGTCCTCTGGCCCGACGGCTGGACGCTGCTGCGCAACCCGTTCCGCCTCCAGGACCCCAACGGCGACGTCGCCGCCAGCGGTGGCGAGACCGTCACCGTTCGCGGACAGGAGGCGAACGACATGGGGTCGATCTGCATGGTCGGGCCGATCTTCCGCGCCAGCGAGGTCGTCACCATCGACCGATGAGGGTCACCGCCCGGGGGCGGACCTCGAACCGCCAGGTTGATGACAGACCGATGACATCGCCGTCCACCTGGACCGGCACCGCCGACCCATCACGCGACTCGAGCTCGACGACGGCGCCGGCATGCCCCACCGCCCGCGGCCGCCGGTGCGCCACCCACCGCAGCATCTCCAGCGCCATGAGCGGCATCGGTCCCGGGTAGACGCGCAGCATCAGGCGCCCGGCGTCCGGGCGCGCCCCCGGATTGACGCGCAGGCCACGCCCGAAGAACGGCGTCGTGCCGACGACGAGCAGCTCCATCGGTCCGCTGTGCACCGTCCTGCCGTCGACGCGGACCTCGGCCCGCTGGCGGTGCCAGAGATCAGGCACCGATCGCGCGACGGCCGACGCCCAGCCCGGCAGGCGATGCGCCCCGCCGCGTGCGTAGCGGTGCGCGACCCGCGCGTCCCATCCCGCGCCGGCGAACAGCGCCAGCCGGCCATTGGCGGCAACCAGGTCGACCGGACGTGCCTCACCGGTGGCCACGACGCGCGCCTGGTCCTCCGGGTCGCGCGGCAGCCGGAGGAGATGCCGGGTGGCGTTGCCGAAGCCGGCCGGCAGGTAGCCGATCGCCAGGTCACGGCCGGCGAGCGTGTTGTAGGCCACCGACAGGCTGCCGTCGCCGCCGGCGACGACCACCGTCCGATACGGGGCGTCGGCGTGGATGCGCTCGGCGAGCCAGGCCGCCAGGGCGCCCGGATCGCGCGTGTCGGTGACGTGGAGGTCGGCATCGAGCAGGCGCCGGGTGGCCTCGACCGCCCGGCGCACATGCGAGGTACGGGCGCTCCCCGCGCCCTCGTTGAGGATGATCGCCGCCGGGCGCCGCTCGGCTGCCTCGGCGGCGCTCACGTCCCTACGGCAGTGCCGAGAGGACGTCGGCAGCGGCGTCCTCGGTGGCCGCGGTAACGATGAAGATGAT
>JAICQM010000129.1 GCA_025937875.1 Chloroflexota bacterium | reverse complement strand
CTGTGCCCTTGACAAGGTGTGTACAAGCCCTGTACATTGCGCAGCATAAGCCTCGACCCACCCGCTCGACGGGCAGAGGCGCAACGTTCCCCACACCAACGGAGACACCTCACCATGCGTTACCTGAATCTGCTGTTCCTGACCCTCCTCATCGTTGGCGGCCTCAACTGGCTGCTCGTCGGGATCGCCAAGTTCGATCTCGTCGCCGCGATCACCGGCGACTCGTTCGGGGAGACCAACGTGCTCTCCACGATCGTGTACGTCCTGGTCGGCATCTCGGCCGTCGCCCTCATCCCGACGCTGGTCCGATGGATCGGCACCTCGGAGGAGCACCCTGTCTGACGGCGACCGGGCGCGATCGGACAGGGGTGTCTGACGCGCCCGATCGCGCTCTACGATGTACGAAGCATGTACACCATCAAGGAGGCGTCCGCCCGGAGTGGCGTGGGCGTCCCACTCCTGCGGGCCTGGGAGCGACGCTACGGCGTCGTCGCGCCGACGCGCACACCGTCCGGCTATCGCCTGTACGACGACGACGCGATCGACCGGCTGCGCGCGATGCGTCAGCTGATCGCCCATGGGTGGTCCGCACAGCAGGCTGCCGAGCGAGTCCGTGATGTTGACCCGCGCGGCATCGCGGACCTCGCCGAATCCCTCGAGACGTCCGAGGACGCTGCCCCGGAAGCCGATCCTGCCTCCGTAAGGATCTCTGCCGCCGAGGACGTCATCGCGCGGATCGTCGGCGCCGCCCGGCGCATCGATGCGGGCGCCATGGAGGCAGCCCTCGACGACGCCTTTTCGTCCGCCCGGTTCGAGGCCGTTGCCGATCGCATCGTGATGCCCGCCCTCCGAGAGATCGGCGGCGCCTGGGAGCGCGGCGAGATCACCGTCGCCGGCGAGCATGCCGCCAGCCAGGCCGTCCTTCGTCGGATGGCGATGGCGTACGAGGGCGCCGGTGTCGCGGGCGTTGCCGAGCGACCGGTGCTCGTCGGCCTGGGACCGGGCACCCGCCATGAGATCGGCGCCTTCGCCTTCGCCGTCGCCGCCCGCCGCGCCGGGCTGCCAGTCCTCTACCTCGGTCCGGACCTGCCAGCCGAAAGCTGGAGGGCTGCCGTGGTCGGTCGGCGGGCGCGTGCGGCGGTCATCGGCGTGCCGACGCGTGCCGACGTCCGCCGCGCCACCACCGTGATCCGGGCGCTGCGTTCCCCGAGCGGTGCTCACCTGATCGCCGTGGGCGGCGACGCAGCCGCCCGCGCGGCCGCCTCGACCGGGGTGCTGGCGCTACCGGAGGAGCTCACGGAGGCGGTCACCGTCCTTCGCCAGGCCATCGAAGATGAGCGCTGAGTCGATCCTTCCGGCGGCCGCATCCACGACGGCGCATGGCTTGCTCATCGTCCCCAGATCGCCCGAGTCCCGGAGACGCCCGTCATGACGCGCCCTCAACCGCTCGAACCGCCTCACAGCGCCCCCACCACGGCGGGCACCGAGCGCGGCCGCGTCCCGAAATGGCTGCGAATCCTTCTGCCCACGCTCCTCATCGCTGCGTGGTTCGTCGGCGCGGCGGTGGGCGGGCCGTACTTCGGCCGGGTCGAAGAGGTCTCGTCGAACGATCAGACCAGCTACCTGCCCGAGTCGGCCGATGCCACACGCGTGCAACGTCTGCTGGGCGAATTCGACGACTCGGGGGCGATCCCTGCCATCATCGTCTTCGCGAGCGACAGCCCTCTCAGCGAGGGGCAGCTGACGGCCATCGCTGACGGGCTGGCGAGGATCCCCGGCACCCCGGGCGTCGGGGACGAGATATCCCCGCCAATCCCCTCCGAGGACGGACGAGCCGTGCAGGCATTCGTCCCCATCCAGGCCGACTCCGACATCGCCGACGTCGTGGGCAGCGTCAGTGACTCACTGAGTGGGTCTGCCCCGGACGGCGTCTCGGTGTACGTGACCGGGCCGGCCGGGTTCACCGCCGACCTGATTGCGGCCTTTGGCGGCATCGACAGCCTTCTGCTCGTCGTTGCCCTGGTCGCCGTCTTCCTCATCCTGATCCTGGTCTATCGGTCCTTGCTCCTCCCGGTGGCGGTGCTTGCGACGAGCCTCTTCGCGCTCTGCGTGGCGCTGCTCAGCGTGTGGTGGCTGGCAAAGGCCGGGATCCTGCTGCTGAGCGGCCAGACGCAGGGAATCCTGTTCATCCTGGTCATCGGTGCCGCGACCGACTACTCGCTGCTCTACGTGTCGCGGTATCGCGAGGAGCTGCGGGTCAACGCCGATGCGTGGGCGGCCAGCGTGGGCGCCCTGCGTGGATCGTTCGAGCCGATCCTGGCCTCCGGGGGCACGGTCATCGCCGGCCTCCTCTGCCTGCTGCTGAGCGATCTCAAGTCGAACAGCACGCTCGGGCCGGTCGCGTCGATCGGCATCGTCTTCGCCATGCTTGCGGCACTCACCCTCCTTCCCGCCGTGCTGTTCGCATTCGGCCGCGCAGCGTTCTGGCCGCGCCGACCGATATTCGAGCCCGACGTGGTCGCCGCCGAACACGGCATGCCGTCCGACGGCGTGTGGGTCAGGCTCGCGCAGCAGATTCGGCGCCGACCACGATTGATCTGGACCGGGACGACCGTGATCCTGCTGGTGGGGGCGCTTGGCCTGACGCAGCTTGACGCGGTCGGAACCCCGCAGTCCGACCTTGTGCTCGGCGCGTCCGTGGCGCGCGACGGCCAGGTCGCGCTGGGCGCGCATTTCCCGGCCGGATCCGGCCGGCCGGTCCTGGT
This sequence comes from Chloroflexota bacterium, assembly GCA_025937875.1. Classification (GTDB taxonomy): domain Bacteria; phylum Chloroflexota; class Limnocylindria; order QHBO01; family QHBO01; genus JAICQM01. The sequence continues at coordinate 3,109 of JAICQM010000129.1, read as the reverse complement.
CGTGGTTGGGGAGACCGCCCTCCAGCCAGCGGCGGACGTGCTGCTCGCTCACGGGGGCATCGAGGCCGTCAGCGTTCGGAGCTCCGGTTCCCCGAGCGGCACGGCAAGCGTCACCGAGGACGGGATCGTCGGGTTCGGGCCTCCCGGTACCCCGGCTGCCGAACCGACGGTGGTGCGCGGCAACGTCCTCCTTCAGGCCACGCTGACCGATGCAGCGGACTCCGAGGCCGCCGCCGACACGGTTCGCGATCTTCGGGCCGAGCTCGACGTTGCGGCGCCAGGCTCGCTGGTCGGCGGCGCCACGGCCACCTCGATCGATACGAACGATGCATCGATCCGGGACCGGACCCTCATCATCCCGGTGGTGCTGGCCGTGATCCTCGTGATCCTCATGCTGCTCCTGCGAGCGATCGTGGCGCCCGTGTTGCTCGTGCTCAGCACGGTGCTCTCATTCGGCACCACCCTCGGGATCGCGGCGCTCGTGTTCAATGGGACCTTCCAGTTCCCGGGCGCGGATCCGGCGGTCCCGCTGTTCGGTTTCGTCTTCCTGGTGGCGCTGGGGATCGACTACAACATCTTCCTGATGACGCGGGTGCGGGAGGAAGCGATCCGCCACGGGACCCGCGACGGGATCATCCGGGGCCTCACGATCACCGGCGGCGTGATCACGTCGGCCGGCCTCGTCCTTGCGGCGACGTTCGCGGCCCTGTCGGTGATCCCCATCCTGTTCCTGGTCCAGATCGCCTTCATCGTCACCGTCGGCGTGCTGCTCGACACATTCGTCGTGCGCTCGCTTCTCGTCCCCGCGCTGGCGTACGACATCGGGCGAGCGATCTGGTGGCCGTCGAGGCTCTCGTGACCGACGTCGCGCCCTAGAACGCGACCGGCATACGGTTGTCGGTGCCGGGCTCGAGGACCCACGCCTCGGTCGTGGCGGCGACATACAGCCGCAGGGCCCGCGGAGCCGTCACGCCCTCGACCGCGAACGGCATGCCGCCGTGCAGCTGCGAGCGGCGCGAGAAGATCTCCACCATCTCGGGCAGCTCCTCGGACGACGCCTCGTGCGCCGAACCGGTCAGGTACACCGCCTGGCCGCTGTTGATCGGCACCCCCGAGTCGAAGATCACGATGCTCACCTCCGGTCGCGCGGCGATGTTGCGGGAGTGGCGTCGCTCCGGGCGCGATACCCAGATGAATTGCCGCATCTCGACGTGGGCGTAGTACACCGGTGTGGTCCACGGAGTGCCGGCTTCGTCGGCGGTGCCCAGCACCATGTAGAGGCCGGAGCCGATGGATGCGCGTGCCGACGCGCCGGGATCGAATGCGTGCGCCATGCCGGCAGCCTAGCAGCGCCGTCGCGGGTGGCCCTAGGATGCTGCCGTGCTGATCATCCTCCCGCCGTCGGAGACCAAGCGGCCGGCGCCCGAAAGCGGTTCGCCCCTGGATCTCGCCGGGCTGTCCTTTCCAGAGCTGACGGACATGCGGGAGCGCGTCATGGACGCCCTGATCGCGACGAGCCATCGCCCCGACGCGCTGCGGCGCCTGCAGGTCGGGCCATCGCTCGCGGTCGAGGTCGCACGCAACGAGGACCTGTGCGACGTGCCGACCCGGCCCGCGGTCGACACCTATGCCGGGGCGCTGTACGAGGGCCTCGACGCCGCATCGTGGGCTCCCGGCGTCCAGCGCCGAGCGGCGCAGCAGCTGATCATCGTCTCGGCGCTCTGGGGAGCATTGCGCCCCGCGGACGCCATCCCGCCCTACCGCCTCCACGTGTGCGCGCGGCTCATCGGCATGGATCGCCTGGAGCCGACCTGGCGAACCGTCCTGCCGAGCGTGCTCTGCGAGGCGGCGGGCCAACGTGGACCGATCCTCGATCTGCGCTCACCGGTGTACCAGGCGGTGGGCCGCCCGGATGGCCTCGCCGACCAGTCGGTGACGCTGCGGGTGCGGCCCTCACCGCGCGGCCCTGCCCATATCGGCGACGTCGTCGCGAAGCGGGTCCGCGGCGAGGCGGCTCGTCACCTGCTCGCGTCGGACTCGGATCCAGAAGATGCGCTGGACATTGCCGACGTCCTGGCTGAACGCTGGCCGCTCGAGCTCGACCGGCCGGTCGGACGGAACCGCGCCTGGACGATCGCCCTCCAGTCCACGACGTGAGGCGAGGCCAGTCGGACCAACGCGTCTGTGACCGATGGCACTCCTGGCACCGGCGCTCGCGTCGGATGATGGTCTCGGTCGCTGAGAGACTGCTCAGTGACGGCCAGCGATCGGAGGAGTTCAGGCCTTGATCCGCGCGAGTTCACCGACGACGGCGCGCCGCCGCGCGCGCCTGCTCGAGCGCAGCCTGGCCGTGAACGACGGCGAGCTCCAGTGCCCGCGACGCGGTCGCACGACTGCCGCCGCCTGTGATGGCTGTCCATTCGTGTGTCGGACCGGCCCACCCACGTCGTGGGTCACCTGCTCCTACCCGTTCCCGGCCCTCGACACGCTGGATCGTCGCGCTCATCTGCGCGAGGACGTCCGCATCGCGATGGCTCATCACCTCGAACGCACGTAACTGCCCGCCAACGGAACCCACAACGAGGAATCGGCGGCTCGCAGCGCCGATGGTCCGATTGACTTCGGCATCTGCCGCGTCAGCGTGGGAGACCACGGGCCCCCCGGGACTGATAACGATTGGCCGCGACGCTCGACCTTCACTGGTGTCGCATGCGCCGCATCGCACGTCTCTTCAAACCACTCCGCCTCTGCCTGGCGGTCACCCTCGCTGGCGCGCTGAGCTTCAGCGCCTCATTCGCCCTTGCCGCCGATCAGCCCACCATGGGAACCGCCGGAGCCTACGCGGTCATGGGTGCCACTGCCATCACGAACACCGGGCCCACGGTGATCAACGGCAACCTGGCGATCAGTCCTGGCGGCTCCTCTTCGGTCACCGGCTTTCCGCCGGGCGTGGTGACCGGTGAGATGAACACGGCCGACGCCGAAGCGGTCCTCGCTCACACCGATCTGGTCGGCGCCTACAACGACGCCGCCGGCGAGACGACGACAGTCAACCTGACGGGCACGGATCTGGGCGGTCTCACCCTGACGCCCGGCACCTATACCTTCG
>JAICQM010000125.1 GCA_025937875.1 Chloroflexota bacterium | reverse complement strand
GGAGCCGCCGCCGACTGGGCGCTGGCCGTCCCGATCCGCGCCGTGTTCGCCGGCCTGCTCATCGGCGCCGCACTGGCCGCGGCGGTGGCCGCGAGCCGCATCCTGTTCGGACTGGGTGGCGGCGATGACTGACCGATGGCGCCGCCTGATGCCGGCCGCGCTCATCGTCGCCCTGGGCGCCGCCGTGGCGCTGGCGCCCCGTGACGCGCCATCGATGGCGACCGCCGACCCCACCGGGCCGGCCGGCCTGTACGCGGCGCTCAGCGACGAGGCCCGCTCGCGCGTGCTGGTGGCGTTCGACCCCGACCTCGGAACCTACGCCGAGATCCGCCCGGCGGTGCGCGCCGCGCTGGCCCAGCTCGTCCGCGGCGGCGGCAACCTGTCGTTCGTCAGCTTCACCGCCGAAGGGCGGGCCGTCGCACTGGCCGAGCTGGATCGGCTGCGGCGCGGCGGGGTCGAGGGCGGACGCCTGCTCGACCTCGGCTTTCATGCCGGGGCGGAGGCCGGGCTCGTCGCCGGCGTGGATCGCATCGTCGCAGACGAGGCCGCGGGGGCGCTCGCGGAGGCGCTGCGCGCCGCGGGCGGTGGGATCGGCGCCTTCGACCTCGTCCTCGTCGTCGGGGGCTCGGAGCTCGGTCCGCGCAGCTGGGTCGAGCAGGTCGGGACGCGGCTGCCGGACCTGCCGCTGACGGCGATCGTCCCCACCATCCTGCAGCCGCAGACCATCCCGTACCGGGTGAGCGGCCAGCTCGACGCGCTGGTGGCCGGGGTGCGCGAAGGTGCGGCATACGTGGCCTCGGTCCGCGACGACGCGACGACCGCCGCGCGGGAGGCGGAGCGGGTCACCGACCTCCCGCCGTCGAGCCTGCCGCTGCTGGCGGCGATGCTGGCGACGATCCTGCTCCTCGCCGAGGCGGTCGCGACCCGGTGGCGTGGCTCCCGGGAGGGGACGACGTGAGCGGCCTCATCGGTCCGGAGGTCGGAGGTGCGCTGACGGTCTGGGTCGCAGCGGCCGCGACGCTGCTGGCGTGGTCGATCCTCGTCGGTGCGCAGCGGCCGTTCGTGTGGTCGCAGCGCCTGCTGGCGGGCCTGCTCACCGGCTATCTGGCCCTGCTCGCCATTCGCGAGGTGCTCATCCCGCGGCTGGTCGCGCCGCTGCTCGCCGACCCGGCCGCCGCCCCGTTCGAGTGGCTGGCGCTACTGCTGGCCGCGATGCTGCTCGGCGCCAGGTGGCTACCGCGCTGGGTGGGTGCAACGCCGGTCGCGGTCCTGGTCGGGTCGATCGCCGCGTTCGCGCTGGGGGGTGCGGTGGTGGGAACGGTGCTGCCCCAGATCGCCGGCATCCTCCCGGCGCCGGGCGTCAGCGGCCCATCGTTGCTGGCGGGGGTCGCCACCGCTCTCGTCACCGCCCTCGTCCTGCTTGCCTTCGTCCACGGCCGGCCGCAGGGCCGGGTGCTGCTGCGGCTCGGCGCCGCCGGTCGCTGGTTGATTCTGGGCGGCGTCGGTGCTTGGCTCGGCTACCTCGTCCTGTCGCGCCTGGTCCTGCTCACCGACCGCCTGGCATTCCTGGTCACCGACTGGCTGGGGGTCGTCAGATGACCGATCTCGACGCGTCCGCCTCCATCACGCCCCCTGCGAGCGCCGAGCTCTCGCTCCTCGTCGACACCGGGTCGGCGTGGACCAAGGCGTCCCTGGTCGCGCGCGTCCGCGGCCGGTGGCGAATCGTGGCCAGCGTCGCGCAGCCGACCGCGTGGGGGGAGGACGCCCTGCTGGTGACGCTCGCCGACCGGGTGCGCGAGGGCGTCGACCCACGCCTGGCGGGTACCGTGGCCGATCTGCTCGACGCCACGCCACGCATTGCCTGCCGCACGCCGGCGCGGCCCGGCCGGCTCGTCCTGGCCGCGGTCTCGCACGACATCTCCGGCGCCGCCGCCCGGCACGCGGCCGAGGCGGCCGGATGGGTCGTGGTGGAGGAGGCGAGCGCCGACGACGGGCGCTCGCTGCTCGATCGCCTGGGCGTCCTGCAGGCGGTGCAGGCCGACGCCTGGCTGCTCGTCGGCGGCTTCGACGATGCCGCGCCGGACCAGGCGCTCGAGCTTGCCTCCCTGGTGGCCGCCGCGCGACGCGACGATGATGCCCCGGGGCCGGTCCTGTGGGCCGGCAGCGGCCGCCTCGCCGAGGCGGTGGCGGCGATCACCGGTCCCGACCTCACCGTCCTGCCCAACCCACGCCGCGACGAGCACGGCGGCGATCCCGAGCCCCTGCGGCGGCACCTGGAGGACCTGCTCCAGCAGCTGGTCGAGCCCGGTGGCGTGCGTCAGCTGGCACCCATCGCGTTCCGTCGCGGCGTAGCCGAGGTCGCGCGCGCGGGCGGGCTGCGGACGGCGGGGATCGAGATCGGCGCGCGCTACGCGACCTGGGTCCGCGCCGAGCCGGATGGCACCGCCTCGGGTCGGGTCTTCGCCGCCGGTGGCACCGCGTCGCCGCTGCTGACCATGGCCGGCGTCGCGAGCCGTGTGGCACGCCACCTCGCCCTGCCGCTCGACGAGCTGGCGGTCGCCGATGCCCTGCAGAACCAGCGCGCTCGCCCGGCGGCCCTGCCCCAGACCGAGGATGAGCTGGCAGTCGCGCAGGGAGCGGCGCGCCTGCGGCTGGAGCAGATCGCGGCCGACGAGGGCGGGATCGGGAACCTGGACCTCATCGTGGGCGCCGGGCGCGTCCTCGCCTGCGCACCCGCGCCGGCGGTGGCGGCCATGCTCCTCGTCGATGGTCTGCGCCCGTTGGGCGTGACGCAGCTGGCGATCGACCCTGCCGGCGTGCTGGCGCCGCTCGGCTCACTTCCCGACGACGAGCTGGGAGAGGGTTTCGCCGCGATCGCCGGCGATGCGATCGTGCCGCTCGGGACGGCGGTCGTGGCGCGCGGCGGCCGGGCCGGTGCGACGGTGATGCGCGTTCGGGTGCGGCGCGCCGGGTGGGGCGAGGAGCGGTTCGAGATCCGCGCCGGGCAGGTCGTCGTCGAGCCGTTGCCGCGGGGGGCACAGGCGGAGCTCGAGATCGAGCTCGCCGGCGGCGCGTCGCTCGGTACGCAACGGCGAAGCGTTCACGTCCACGCCCAGGCGAGCGGCGGCAGCGTGGGCCTCATCCTCGATGCCCGCGACGTGCCGCTCCGCCTGCCGCGCCGCGTCGACGACCGGCGCGCCGTGCTCGGTGCCTGGCTCGAGGCGTTCACCGCCGAGCCCGCACCGCGGGACGGGTCGCGATGAGCGCCGCCGTCCACCGCGTCCCGCTGCCGCCCGGCGCAGAGCCGACCGTCGACGTCGGTGATGAGGTGAGTGCCGATGCGGTGCTCGCCGTCCGCCGCGCCCTGGAGCCGCCGATTGCCGTCCCGGCTGCGCAGGCGCTGCGACGCCCGCCGGCGGAGGTCCCGGCGCGGCTGGTCGTGATGCCCGGCGAGCGCGTCGCCGCCGGGGACCCGCTGGCCGCCGCGGGCCATCGCATCGTGCGCTCGCCGGTGAGCGGGCTTTTCCTGACGGTGGCCCGCACCGACGGGTCGCTGCTCGTGGCCCCGCTCGGCGAGGAGGTGCCGGTGGTGGGCCATGTCGCCGGCCGGGTGCGCGCGGTCGAGCGGCGGAGCATCAGCATCGAGGTGCCGGGGGCCGTGCTGCGTGGCATCGCCGGCAGCGGGGAGGCGGTGCACGGGGAGCTGGTCGTCGCCGTCCACGAGCCCGGCGAGGAGCTGCGCGCCGCCGCGATCGACGTTGCCAAGGCGGGCCGTATCGTGGTTGGCGGCTCGCGCGCTTCCGCCGAGACGCTCATTCGGGCGCGTGCGATGGGCGTCGCCGGCATCGTGCTCGGCGGGGTCCTGGACAAGGAGCTGCGCGACTTCGAGTCCATCCAGCGCCGGCGGCGCGAGATGGGCGGCATGACGGGCGCCTTCGCGCTCATCCTGGTCGAGGGCTTCGGCAAGGTGGGCTTCGACCCGCCGCTCTTCGAGTGGTTCCGTCGCCAGTCGGGGCGGATGGCGAGCCTGATCGGCGCCGAGCGGGTGCTCTACGTCCACGAGGCCGATCCGCCGCCCGAGCGGCGGCCGCTCCCGCTCGTCGGCGGCCAGGTGGTTGCCCATCGACGTCCGTTCCAGGGCCGCAGCGGGGCGCTGGTGGCGATCCTGGACGACCTGCACGCGGCACCGTCCGGCATTCCTGCCCGCATGGCGCTGGTCCGCTTCGACGACGGCCGCCTGGCACCGGTGCCGCTGGCCAACCTGGAGGCAGTGGCCGAGCCGTCGTGACGGCGGGCGGTGTACGCTCGGCCTCGCCATGCCCACCGCCGCCACGTCGCTCGACGGCACGCTCTCCAGCCACGCGCCCGCCGACACGCGGGCCATCGGCCGTGCGCTGGGGGAGGCCGCCGCCCCCGGCGCGCTCGTGGCCCTCATCGGTCCGCTGGGGGCCGGGAAGACGCAGCTGACGAAGGGCATCGCCGAAGGGCTGGGCGTGAGCGGCGTCGTCAACAGCCCGACGTTCGTGCTCATGAACGAGCACCCGGGCCGCCTGCGCCTGTTCCACGTCGACGCGTATCGCCTCGAGGGCCCCGACGAGGCGTTCGCCGCCGGCCTTCTCGACGATCGCGCGGCGGACGGCGTGACCGTGGTCGAGTGGGCCGACCGGCTGGCCGGCTGGCTGCCCGACGAGCGCCTCGACGTCACCGTCGAGCCGGACGGCGCCGGCGCCGACGAGCGCCGGATCACGTGGCACGCCACCGGCGACGAGCACGTCGCGCTCGCTGCCGCCGCGCTCGGCGCACGACGGGCCGCGGACCGGTGATCATCGCCGTCGAGAGCGCGTCGACCGATCTGTCACTGGCCCTTGCCGAGGCCGACGGCAGCCTCATCGCGCTCGATGGCTGGACCGCGGGACGGCGGCAGGGGAGCGAGCTGCTGCCGCGGCTGCTGGCCCTGCTCGAGGCGCACAACCGCCGCCTCGATGCGACGACGGCAATCGCCGTCGGCATCGGCCCGGGCTCGTTCACCGGCTTGCGGGTCGGCATGAGCGTGGCGAAGGGCATCGCATTCGGCCTCCAGAGGCCGATCGTTGGCATCGGGTCGCTGGACGCATGGCTGGCGGCGGAGTCCGGCGCCGCCGGGGCGCTGGCGCGTGCCGGGGCGCGCGAGGCCTACCTGCTGGAGCGCGGGTCCGTGGCGCCGGTCGTCGTGGATCGCGATGCCATTGGCGAGCGCCCCATCGGGCTGGTGGCGCCCACCGAGCTGGCCGAGGCCTTCGGCCTGCCGCGGGCCGTTGCGCCGCACCGCGCGGCGGCGGCGCTCGCCACGCTCGCCGTCCACCGGCTGGCCGCCGAGCCGGCGGGCGACGACCTGCGCCGCCTCGAGCCGGCCTACCTGCGTGCGCCGCGAGGCATCGGTCCATGACCCTCACCCGACCGGTGGCGGTCCGTGCGATGCGGATGGGCGACATCGAGGCCGTTCACGAGATCGAGCGCGCGAGCTTCTCCGAGCCGTGGCCGGCGCATGCGCTGCGCCAGGAGCTGACCGGCAATCGCCTGGCGCGCTACCTGGTCGCCGAGCGCGAGGGCGAGGTCGTCGGCTATGCGGGCCTGTGGCTGATGGTGGATGACGGACATATCACGACCTTCGGGGTGCATCCCGACCACCGGCGGCACGGCGTCGGCCTGCGGCTCCTCGTCGCCGTGGCAGAGCTGGCCATGGAGGTCGGGGCGGCACGCCTGACGCTCGAGGTGCGGCCAAGCAACGCACCGGCGCGACGCCTCTACGAGCGGTTCGGCTTCATCGAGGCCGGACGCCGGCCGCGCTACTACAGCGACGACGGCGAGGACGCGCTGATCATGACCACGCCCGAGCTGCGGGGTCCCACCTGGCAGGCGTTGCTCGGCGTCGAACGCGCCCGGCTCGGCAGCCGGCTCGATGCGGGGGAGGCGGGAACACCGTGAGCGAGCCGCG
>JAICQM010000165.1 GCA_025937875.1 Chloroflexota bacterium | reverse complement strand
GTGCCGATGAACCGGATCAGGCCGCCAGCCGCCCCGACCCCGATGAAGGTCTGCACCGAGTGCGCGTCCGAGATCCCGCAGGCGGCCAGGCGCTGCCCCATGTGCAGCCAGCCCCAGACCTGAATCGTCCCGACCAGTGACCGCGGCCGTGCCGCGTGTCCGCTTCCGGGTCGAACCCTGCAGATTCGCACCAGGTGAGCGCTATCTAGCTCCAGGCCCCCGCGAACGGCACGCATGCGCGGCCAGTGAGCGTGGGCGCCGCGTCCCGGCGCCAGGATCGGGCCATCGAACCGCGTAGTGCTCACCTTCGCGTGAATGTGGCCTCCGGCCTCGGGGCTACGACCTGAGCCGCGCCCCGAGGTGCGGAAAAAGGGTCAGACCTCCTTGTACTCGCCCTCGATCGTCTCGCCCTCGTCCTCGGTCTCGGCCTGGCCCTCGCCTTCCGGCGCGGCACCGTTGCCGTCGCTCGGGCCGGAGCCATCGGTCGGGCCGGCATCGGCGTAGGCCTTCGCACCGATCCGCTGCAGGACCTCGGTGAGCTGCGACTTGGTGGAGTCGATGGCGCCCGCATCGGTCCCCTTGAGGGCTTCGCGAACCGCCTCGATCTTGCCGTTGACCTCGGTCTTCTCCTCGTCCGACAGCTTGTCGCCCAGGTCGGTGACGAGGCGCTCGCCCTGGAAGATGAGCGCATCGGCCTCGTTGCGTGACTCGGCCTGTCGGCGCCGCTCGGCGTCCTCCGACGCGTGCTCGGCGGCCTCGCGGACCATCCGATCGACGTCATCCTTGGACAGCATCGACGACGCCGTGATCGTCACCTTCTGCTCCTTGTTGGTGGCCTTGTCCTTGGCCGCCACGTTGAGGATGCCGTTGGCATCGATGTCGAAGGTGACCTCGACCTGCGGCACGCCGCGAGGAGCCGGCGGAATGCCGTCGAGGCGGAACGTCGCCAGCTTCTTGTTGTCGGCCGCCATCTCGCGCTCGCCCTGCAGGACGACGATGTCGACGCTGGGCTGGTTGTCGGACGCGGTCGAGAAGATCTGGGTGTGCGAGGTCGGGATGGTCGTGTTGCGGGTGATCATCTTGGTGGCCACCCCGCCCAACGTCTCGATACCCAGCGACAGCGGGGTCACGTCGAGCAGGAGGACGTCCTTGACCTCCCCGCCCAGCACGCCGGCCTGAATGGCGGCGCCCACGGCGACCACCTCGTCGGGGTTGACGCCCTTGTGCGGCTCCTTGCCGCCGAACATCTTCTTGACGGCCTCGATGACGGCCGGCATGCGGGTCATGCCGCCGACCAGGATGACCTCGTCGATGTCGGTCGGCTTGAGGCTGGCGTCGGCCAGTGCCTTGCGGACCGGCTCCTCCGTCTGGCGGACGAGGTCGGCGACGAGGTCCTCGAGCTTGGCCCGGGTGAGGGTCATGACCAGGTGCTTCGGGGTGCCCGAGGCGTCGGCGCTGATGAACGGCAGGTTGATCTCGGTCGAGGTCGTGCTCGACAGCTCGATCTTGGCCTTCTCGGCCGCCTCCTTGAGCCGCTGCAGGACGATGCGGTCCTTGCCCAGGTCGATGCCCTGGTCGGCCTTGAACTCCGCCATCAGCCAATCGATGATCCGCTGGTCGAAGTCATCGCCGCCGAGGTGCGTATCGCCGTTGGTGGAGCGCACCTCGAACACGCCCTCGGAGAGCTCGAGGATGCTGATGTCGAACGTGCCGCCGCCGAGGTCGTAGACCGCGATCTTCTCGTCCTTGGTCTTGTCGAGGCCGTATGCGAGGGCCGACGCCGTCGGCTCGTTGACGATGCGCTTGACGTCCAGCCCCGCGATGCGGCCGGCGTCCTTGGTCGCCTGGCGCTGCGTGTCGTCGAAGTAGGCGGGGACGGTGATGACGGCCTCGGTCACCTTCTCGCCCAGGAACGCCTCGGCATCGGCCTTCAGCTTCTGGAGGATCATCGCGCTGATCTCCGGCGGCGTGTACTCCTTGCCGTTGGCGAGCTTGACGATGATGCCGTCGGACTTCGGGTCCTTGCTGACCTCGTACGGAACGAGGTCCTTGCTGCGCTGCACCTCCGGGTCGTCCCAGCGGCGGCCCATGAAGCGCTTGATGGAGAACACGGTGTTCTCCGGGTTGGTGATCGCCTGGCGCTTGGCCACCTGGCCCACCAGCCGCTCGCCGCTCTTGGCGACGGCGACGACCGATGGGGTGATGCGGCCGCCCTCGGCGTTGGTGATCACCTGGGGCTCGCCGCCCTCCATGGCGGCGACCACCGAGTTCGTGGTGCCCAGGTCGATTCCGATGATCTTGCTCATGTGCTCGTTACTCTCCTCGCGACGCCCGAGCGGGCCTCGTCAGTGCTGCTGTGGGTTGTTGGCGACCTTGACGAGCGACGGTCGCAGGACGCGATCGTGGAGCAGGTAGCCCCGCTGAAGCTCCTCGATCACCTGGTTGTCGGGGTGGTCGGCGGTCGGCTCGTGGACGACCGCTTCGTGCAGGTTGGGATCAAACGCCGTGCCAACGGCCTCGATGGGCGCCACGCCCTCCGACTCGAGGACGCCGCGGAGCTTGCGCTCCACCAGCCGGATGCCCTCGACCCAGCCCTCGTGCATGTCGGCCGGGACATTGGCCAGCGCACGGTCGAAGTCGTCGAGCACGCCGAGCAGCTTGCTGATCACGACGGCGGTGCCCATCTGGGTCACCACCGCTCGCTCCTCGTCGGTGCGACGCTTGAAGTTCGCGAAGTCGGCCGCCGAGCGCTGCCAGTTGTAGGTCGCTTCGTCGGCGCGGGCCTTGGCCTCCTCCAGCTCGCGCGTCGCCGCCTCGAGCCTCTCGAGCAGCTCGATCCGCGACGGGGTCTGGATGGCGTCGGCCCGCTCCTCGGCGCGGGTGCGGCTGCGGGAGCGGCGTGGCTCGCCGTTGGTCGGTGGTTCGTCAGTCATGGCTCTCGTGGGGTGGATTGGTGACCAGCTCGTTCATGAGCGTGGACAGGTAGCGGACGGTGGGGATGGCGCGCGGGTACGGCATCCGGGTCGGGCCCAGCACGCCGAGCATGCCCAGGGCGTGATCGGCGTCGCCGTACGGCGCGAAGACGAGGCTCACCTCGTGCATCGCGTCGTTGGTGTTCTCGCGGCCGATGATCACGTGCACGCCGCCACCTCGGATCAGGACCGGGAACAGCTGCTCAAGGAAGTCGCTGCGCTGGATGACCTCCAGGATCGTGCGCAACTTGCCGCCGTGCGCGAACTCGGGCTGCTCGAGGACGTTGACGATGCCGTCGGTGAAGACGTCCTCCAGCGCGACGCCGTCCGACTCCTCGAGCATGGTGGCGACGACCTCGGCGACGTGCGCGGCCAGCGGTGGCAGCCGGCCGAGGCGGCGACGTGCGGCGGGCGCGGTCAGCCCGCCCAGCTCGGTGTTGAGGACCATGGCCGCCCCGTCGAGCTCGCTCTGCCCCGGCGCCGCACCGCCGCCGATGCGATCCACGGCCGCGCGGTCCAGGCGGCGCTGGACGACCTTGCCATCGGCGAGGACGAGCACCGCCAGCCGGGCACCATCGCCGAGCTGGACGAGCTGGAGGTGGCCGAACTTGGCGCGCCGGGCACGGGCCGGCGTGACGACCGACGCGGAGCGCGTGGTGGCGGCCAGGATCGAGGCCGCCAGGCGCAGCCACTCGTCGGTTGTCAGCTGCACCTGCGCGAACTGGTGGCGGATCATCAGCTGGTCGGCCTGGTCCAGGGTCGACTCGCGCATGAGCGACTCGACGTAGACGCGGTAGCCCAGGTCGGACGGGACGCGGCCGGCACTGGTGTGCGGGTGCGAGAGGAGGCCCAGGGCCTCGAGCTCCGCCATGGTGCTGCGCACGGTGGCGGAGCTCACCGGCAGCGAGTAGCGCGCGATGAGGTGCTTGGAGCCGACGGGCACCGCGGTGAGGACGTAATCCTCGACGACGGCGCGCAGGACGCTCCGCTGACGCTCGGTCAGCTCGATCTGATCTGTGGGGCGCGTGCCGCGCTCAACCATGCAGCTCCTCCGGTTAGCACTCTAGGGTCGAGAGTGCCAACAGTATTGGGACCGATGGTACCGCTCGCGTCGGACCGATGTCAACGCGACGGAACAGCGTCCGGCGCAAAGTTCACCAGCACCTCGTTGGCGAGCAGCCGCCCCGCCGGGGAGAGGCGGACCGCGTCGCCGTCGACGGCCAGCAACCCGCGCTGGATCGACGCCGCGACCGCCGGCGCGAACCGTTCGACCGGGTCGCTGCCGAACTCGGCGGCGAAGGCGGCGCGTGACAGGCCGGCGACTCGCCGCAGGCCGAGCGCGACGGCCTCGAAGGCTCGCGTGGGCGCGTCCAGCTCATCG
>JAICQM010000269.1 GCA_025937875.1 Chloroflexota bacterium | reverse complement strand
GCTAGGCCGATGACCGCCGTCGCCCGTCCCACCAGGACCGCACCCGCCGGCCCGCTGGCGACCGCCTGGGCCCGGCTGTGGCGCGCTCGGCGCCTGGTCGAGCGCAACGTGATGGTCTATCGCCATCAGTGGATCATCATCGTCTCGGGGGTCTTCGAGCCGATCTTCTACCTGCTCGGCATCGGCCTCGGACTGGGCGGGATCGTCCAGACCGTCCCGCTCGCCGATGGACGCGAGATCTCGTACACCGCGTTCGTCGCGCCGGCCCTCCTCGCCACCGCCGCCATGAACGGCGCGGTGTTCGAGACGATCTTCAACGTCTTCTTCAAGCTCAACTACCGCAAGATCTACGAGGGGGTGCTGGCCACGCCGATGGGTATCACCGAGATCGCCCTGGGCGAGCTGATCTGGGCCCTCATGCGCGCCGTGCTGTACGCGGTGGCGATGTTCGTGATCATGTTCTTCGCCGGGCTGCTGCTCTCGCCGTGGGCGCTGCTGCTGGTCCCCGCCGCGCTCCTGGTCGCCGCCGCGTTCGCCGCCGCCGGCCTGGCCGGCACCTCGTACCTGCGGACGGTGAACGACTTCGACGTGCCGATGGGCCTGATCGTGATGCCGATGTTCCTCTTCAGCGGCACGTTCTTCCCGATCAGCGTTTATCCCGAGCCAATCCAGTGGTTCATGCAGGCCACGCCGCTGTACCACGCCATCAGCCTCATCCGCGGCCTGTCGATCGGGACGGTGGGCCTGGCCCAGGTGTGGGACTTCATCTATCTCGCCGGGTTCTTCGCGATCTGCCTGTGGATCGCGATGCGCCAGATGGAGCGCAAGCTCATCAAATGACGACCGCGTGACCCGCAGCGCCCTCACCCATCTCGCATGCTCCGCCTGCGGTGTCGAGGCCGATGCGGACGAGCTCGCCACCACGTGCGCCGCCTGCGGCAAGGTCCTGCTGGCGCGTTACGACCTCGACCTGGCGGCGGAAACGATGACCCGCGAGGCGCTGCGCGACCGCCCGTGGGACGCGTGGCGCTACGCCGAGCTGCTCCCCGTCTTCGACGCGCGGCGGCGCCTTTCGCTCGGCGAAGGCGGGACACCGCTGCTGCCGGCACCGGCGCTCGGATCCCGGGTCGGGCTGCCACGGTTGCTGGTCAAGGACGAGGGACGCAACCCGACCGGCAGCTTCAAGGCACGCGGGCTGTGCGTGGCCGTGTCTCGCGCGGTCGAGCTCGGCGCGACCGCCATCGCGCTGCCGTCGGCCGGCAACGCCGCCTCGGCGGCCGCCGCCTACGCCGCCCGGGCCGGGATCGCGGCCCACGTCATCATGCCCGCCGACGCGCCGGCGGTGACCATCGCCGAATGCATCGCCTACGGGGCGCGGGTGGCACTGGTCGACGGCTTCATCAGCGACGCCGGCCGCCTGGTGCGCGCTGCCAGTGCCGAGCTGGGCTGGTTCGACGTTTCGACGCTGAAGGAGCCGTACCGCGCCGAGGGCAAGAAGACGATGGGCATCGAGCTCGCCGAGCAGCTCGGCTGGCGCCTGCCCGACGCGATCCTCTACCCCACCGGCGGCGGCACCGGCATCGTCGGCATGTGGAAGGCATTCGACGAGCTGGAGGCGATGGGGCTCATCGGACCCGAGCGACCGCGGATGATCGTCGTCCAGGCCGAGGGCTGCGCACCCATCGTGCGCG
>JAICQM010000258.1 GCA_025937875.1 Chloroflexota bacterium | reverse complement strand
GTCGCGCTCGAGGAGGAAGACGGTGTGAGCCAGGTTGAAGAGTGCGTCAGCCGTCTCCCGCGCATCGCCGAGCCCCCGGGCGACCTCGAGCTGGGCCTGGTACAGGGCATGCGCGGCCGGCATGTCCGCGCCCCAGTAGTGCAGCCCGCCGGCCGCGCCGAGGGCGCGGGCGCGCTCGATCGTGGGTGCGTCGGTGCCCGGCAGCTCCAGGATACGATCCATCGTGCGAAGGCCCTCTTCGATGTGGCCCCGCAGCTGCCAGAAGCGCCACAGGGCCGCCCCGAGGCGCAGCCCGATCTTGCCCTCGCCATGGTCGATTGCCCAGGCGATCGCCGCGCGCAGGTTGTCGTGGTCGGCACCGAGGCGGTCCAGCCAGCCAGGTTGGTCCCGTCCCGGCATGTGGGGTGCTGCCGCCTCGGCCAGCGCGAGGTACGCCATGGCGTGCGCGCGCTCGACTGCCGCGCCATCGCCGGCGTCGGCGAGGCGCCGCGACGCGTAGTGGCGGATTGGTTCGAGGAGGCGGTACCGCGGCCCGTCTGGCCCGAGAACCGGCTGCACGAGGCTCTGGTCGACGAGCGTCGAGAGTCCCTCCAGCAGATCGTCGTCGGGCGACGCCGCCACCGCTTCGGCCTCCTCCAGGCGAAAGCCGCGCCGAAAGACCGAGAGCCGGGCGAGGAGGCGCCGGGCTCCGGGATCGAGCAGCTGCTCGCTCCAGTCGATGGCACTGTCGATGCTCCGCTGGCGTTCGGGCACGTCGCGGGCACCTGCGCCGGGCAGGGTCTGCTGGCGCGCCAGCCGTTCGGCGATCGCGGTGGCCGGGAGCACCGAGATGCGGGACGCGGCCAGCTGGATGGCGAGTGGAATGCCGTCGAGCTGGCGGCAGATCTCCGCCACCGCCGGCGCATCGGTATCGGTCACCTCGTAGCCGGGGCGTACGCGCGTGGCGCGCGCGACGAACAGGCGGACCGCGGGGTTGTCCCGCACGGCGGACGGTGGGATCTCCGCGGCGGGTGGATCGAGTGGGCCGAGCGGGTATTCCTGCTCGTGCGCCAAATGGAGCGGCGATCGGCTCGTCACCAGCATGGTGAGCCCGGGCACCGCATTGAGCAGGTCCGCGAGGAACGGCGCCGTGTCCAGCAGCTGCTCGAGATTGTCGAGCACGAGGAGGGTCGTCCGATCGGCCAGGTACTCCACCAGCCGATCCCGGCTCGTCTGACCTGGCGTCTCGACGAGGCCGAACGCATTGGCGATCGCGGCCGGCACCAGCGACGGATCTCGCACCGCCTCGAGCTGGACGAACCACGCTCCATCTGGGTACGCGGCAGCGCGTTGTCGGGCGAACTCGAGCGCAAGGCTGGTCTTTCCCGTGCCACCCGCGCCGGTGATGGTGATGAGCCGGCGCTCGCCAACGAGGCCCCCGACGGCGGCGAGGTCATGTTCGCGACCGATGAGCGGGCTGATGGGGGCCGGCAGGTTGCCGACCGCTGCGGCACCTCCGGCCATGATCGGCGGAAACTCCGCTGGCAGCCCCTCGATCACGAGCTGGCTCAGCCGCTCCGGCTGGGAGATGTCGCGCAGCTTGTACTCGCCCAGGCGGCGCAGCGACGTGCCGGGAGGCAGGTCCTTCGCGGAGAGCGCCTGGGCCGCCTCCGACAGGAGCACCTGCCCACCGTGTGCGGCAGCGGCGACCCGAGCCGCGCGGTGCACGTCGATGCCCACGTAGTCGTCGCCGCCGAGCAGGCCCTGCCCGCTGTGGATGCCCATCCGCACCCGGACCGTCGGACCGTCCGGCGATGCCGAGCGCGCCAGCGCCCGTTGCGCATCGGCCGCCGCCGCCACCGCCGCCGGGGCCGCCTGGAACATGACGAGAAACGAATCACCCTGCGTGCCACGCTCGACCCCGCCGTGGGTGCCGAAGGCGCGGCGCAGCACCTCGTTGTGCCGTTCCAGGAGTCGCGTGAACTCGG
>JAICQM010000094.1 GCA_025937875.1 Chloroflexota bacterium | reverse complement strand
GCCTGCTCGAACAGGTCGCGCACGCGGCTGGCGCCGACGCCGACGAACATCTCGACGAACTCGGAGCCGGAGATGCTGAAGAACGGCACGCCCGCCTCGCCCGCGACCGCGCGGGCCAGCAGCGTCTTGCCGGTGCCGGGCGGGCCGACGAGCAGCACGCCGCGCGGGATGCGCGCGCCGAGGGAGTTGAACTTCTCGGGATACTTGAGGAACTCGACCACCTCGGTCAGCTCCTGCTTCGCCTCGTCCACGCCCGCGACGTCGTTGAAGGTGACGACGGTCTTGTTCCCCAGGAACATGCGTGCCCGGCTCTTGCCGAAGCTCATTGCCTGGTTATTGGTCCCCTGCGCCTGGCGCATCATGAAGAAGATGAACCCGCCGATCAGCAGGACCGGCAGGAACGCGGTGATGAGCAGCGTCAGGATGCCACCCGCGGCGCTCGGCTCGACGGCGCCAACCGTGATCGGGCATGCCTCGCCCGCTGGGCTGTTGGCGGCCTCGCAGATGCGCTGCTGGACATCGATGAACTGGGTCGGGACGATGACCGTCCGAGGCTCGGCCTGTCCGTTAAGGGTCACGGTCAGCTTCTCGCCGTCCTGGATGACGGATTCGACCTTGCCGGGCGTCCCCGCGTCGCGGAGGAGCTCGCTGTACGTGTAGGGGTCGGCGGGTTCGCTGTCGACGATATACGTCCACAGCAGCGCCAGGCCGAAGACGGCCATGACGACGAGCACAACGCTGTTGCGGACGAGCCGGCTGCTCAAGGTTTGATCTCTTTCTCTTCAGGTGCGGTGCGGCACCACGATCACCGCGGTTCCGCGCTCCCAGCACGCATTGTGCGGGGCCGCAAGTATAGGTGGGGCCGGTCGACTGGGCCACCCGGCCGATCCGCCCCCGGACTGTTGGGTCACCGACCCCGTCATTCATTCATACGCGGCGCGGGGACGCGCGGCTCATTCGAGCGTGATGCGCCGCTCCCTGACCGATGCGCTGCGGCCACCCCCCAGCTCGATGCGGATGCCTCCGCGGGGTCCCTCGGCGGCTTCCAGGAGCGCCTCGATGCGCTCCGCCGGCGGAGCGGGATCGCCCAGTGCCACGCGAAGGACTCGACGGCCGAGCGCGCGCGGCGGCGGATCGTGCCAATCGATCCACCCGTCCGTGTCACGGCGGCGTGCGAGCTCCGCCGCCGCCAGGGCATCCAGCAGCGCATCGTCGTCGGCCGCGAGGCCGGCGAAGCGGGTGAGGGCGTCCACCGCACCGGGGCGCAGCGATTCGAGGACCGGCAGCACCTCGGCCCGGACCCGGTTACGGAGGAACGAAGGATCGGCGTTGCTCGGGTCGTGGAGATAAGCGATCCCCGCCGCCCCGAGCGCGTCGCGCAGCGCCGCGCGGCGTTCGGTGAGCAGCGGCCGCACGACGTTGCCGCGCCGGGCCGGGATCCCGGCCGCGCCGGCGAGCCCGCTCCCGCGCAGCAGGTTGATGAGGACGGTCTCGGCCACGTCGTCGACCGTGTGCGCGGTGGCGATCATGCCGTCATCGCCCGCGACCTGGGCCAAGAAGCGGTAGCGGGCTTCGCGCCCCGCGTCCTCAAGCGAGCGGCCCTCGGCGCGCGCCAGCGCGGCGACATCGGTCCGGGCTACGACGGCCGGCAGGCCGAGTGCGGCGGCGACATCGGTCACGAAGGTGGCGTCCGCGGCCGAGTCGGGTCGCAGGGCGTGATCGAGGTGGGCGACGGTCAGGTGCCAGCCGGATGTCGTGCGGGCGGCACCGTGCAGGAGGGCCATCGAGTCCGCCCCGCCGGATACGGCGAGAACGAGGTGGGCGTCGTCGGGGATGGCGAGGGCGCGCGCGCCGCGCGCGACCGCATCGGCCAGGACGTCGAGGGGGGTGGTAGCGGAGGGCGGATTCGAACCACCGACCAAGGGCTTATGAGTCCCCTGCTCTACCACTGAGCTACTCCGCCACTGGCGATCGATTCTAGCGCGACTCGTGCGCTGGCTCCACCCACCGCCGCGGACGGCTCAGCCCGCACGGCGCGCGACGAGCTCCCGCAATCGCGCGGCGTCCTGCACCGCATGGCCGCCGATGTCGTTGTTGAAGTACACGTAGCTCGGAATCCCCTCCGCGGCCCACCGCGTCAACCGATCCGCCCACGCCGTCAGGCGCTGCGGTGAATACCCGCCCCGATACTTCGCCGTCGCTCCGTGGAAACGGACGTACGCGAAGGGACCCAGCGGCCGGGGAACGGTCGCCGACCCCGGCATGTCATGCAGGCAGCGCGCGACGTTGTGCCGCTCCAACAGGTCATCGACGTCGGCGGCGTACCACGACGGGTCGCGAAACTCGATCGCCTGGCGGCGATCGCCGGGCACGGCGGCGAGGAACGCCGCCAGGCGGCCGGGATCGCGGTTCCAACGCGGCGGCAGCTGGTAGAGCATCGGTCCCAGGCGGTCGCCGAGGCGCGTGGCGCGCGACCAGAGGCGGTGAAGCGGCTCGGCCGGCTCGCGCAGCCGCTTGAGGTGGGTCAGGTATCGGCTGGCCTTGGCGGCCATCACGAAGCCGGGAGGCGTCCGCCGGCGCCAGGCCGCGAAGGCATCGGCCTCGGGCAGGCCATAGAAGCTGTTGTTCAGCTCGACCGTGTCGAAGCGCTCGGCGTAGAACTCCAGCCATCGGTCGACACCGAGGTCACGGGGATAGAAACGCCCACGCCAGTGCGAGTACTGCCAGCCGGAGCAACCGATGCGAATCTTGGCCGCCATGCATGCGACCCGGCGCACGCGGCGTGCCGAGGCTCAGCCGGCGGGTTCGACCGGAACGGCGTCCGGATCCACCGCGGCCAGTTCGTCGGCAGCCGAGGGCGGCAGCGCGTACGCCTGATCGGGCCGCAGCGACCACGCGATCTCGTCGCCGGGCTGGTGCAGGCCCTTTCCCATCCAGTCCGGATCCACCGCCAGCAGCACCTCGTCGTCGAGCATGAGCTCGTACTCGACCAGCGGGCCCAGGAACGTGCTGCGGCCGACCTTCGCCCGCAGGTCGCCGGACCCGATGCGTACCGACTCGGGCCGCACGACGACGGTGGCACGCACGCCCGGCCGCACGCCGGGCGCCGCCGGCACGCGCATCGGCTGGCCCTGGATCGTGATCTCGGCGTGGTCCTCACCGGAGGACTGCACCTCGCCCTCGAGGAAGTTCGCACGACCGATGAAGTCGGCCACGAAGCGCGTCATCGGCCTGCGGTACACCTCGTCCGGTGGGCCGGCCTGCTCGATCCGGCCGTCCTTCATCACCACCACGACGTCCGACAGGGCCATCGCCTCCGATTGGTCATGGGTGACATAGACCGATGTGATCCCGAGCTGCTGCTGGATCCGGCGGATCTCGGCGCGCAGCGAGACGCGCAGCTTGGCGTCCAGGTTGGAGAGCGGCTCGTCGAAGAGGAGGACGCGTGGCTCGATGGCCATGGCGCGCGCCAGCGCGACGCGCTGCTGCTGTCCGCCGGACAGCTCGGACGGCCGTCGCTGGCCGAGGCCGGTGAGGTTGACCAGTTCCAGCGTGCGCTCGACGGCCTGGCTCAGGGCCTTGCCCGACTGGCGGCGCAGACGCAGCCCGTAGGCCACGTTCTCGAAGACCGACAGATGGGGAAAGAGGGCATAGGACTGGAAGACCATCCCCATCTCGCGCTTGTCAGGCGTCTTGCGCGAGATGTCGGCGCCGTCGACGAGGATGCGTCCGCTGGTGGGAGCCTCGAACCCGGCGATCATTCGCAGCGTCGTCGTCTTGCCGCAGCCCGACGGCCCGAGCAGGGTCACGAAGGATCCGCCGTCGAGCTCCAGCGAGATGTCGTCGACCGCCACCACTTCCCGCGACTCCGGCGTGCGGAACCGCTTGGTGAGACGCTCGAGGCTGACCGAGGCGGGACTGGCGGTGGTCGTCATGTGGCACCCATGGTGGGAGTCGGGTCGGCGGCTCGATCGGTCCGCGTCGACGAGCCGATGATCGCGTACAGCACACCGATGGCGACGCACACGATGACGATCAGGATGACGCAGTACGCGAACGCGTTGCCGAAGCGGGCGGCGTTGGTCTCGTTGAGGATCTGCTGGGTCATGATCCGGGTCGACGGGGTGGTCAGGAAGATGACGGCGCTGATGGCGGTCATCGAGCGCGCGAACGAGTAGATGAGGCCAGTCAGGAACGCGGGGCGGATGAGCGGCAGCACGACGCGCCGGAAGGTCGTCGCCTGGTCGGCTCCGAGCGAGACCGAAGCCTCCTCGATGGTCGTATCGATCTGCTGCAGCGCGGCCGCACCGGAGCGCAGGCCACCGGGGGTGGCGCGCACGACGAACACGAGCACGATGGCGACCGCGCCGCCGAGCAGGCCGGCGTTCCCGGTGAGCTTGGGAAAGAGCGAGATACCGCCGACCTCGGTCGGCGTGTTGAAGGCGAGCAGGTAGCCGATACCGAATACCGTGCCGGGCACCGCCACGCCGAGCATGGCCCCGAAGTCGAGGGCGCCGCGGCCCCGGAAGCGGCCGCGGACGACGAGGAAGGCGATGACCACCCCCAGCAGGCCGGCGAGGGGAGTCGCGACAGCGGCCAGGATGACGGTGTCCGAGACGGCCTCAAGGCCATAGCCGAACAGCACGAACTCGAAGTTCTTGAAGGTCAGCGTGTGGTCGACGCCGACCAGGTTGGTCACCGCCCCCAGGATGATGGTCCCGTACATCAGGACCACGAGCAGCGAGACGAGGAGCGCCGCCGTAGTCAGCACCAGGGCGGTGGGACGATGGGTCAGCTCCGCCGGCCGGCCGGACGGCTTGCCGGTGACCGACACGACCGACGCCCGCTCGGCGTAGTAGCGATGAACGAAGTACACGATCAGGCTCGGCACCAGCAGCAGGATGCCGAGCACCGCGCCGGCGAGGAGGTCGTACTGGCCGATGATCGCGAAGTAGAGGCGCCGGGTGAGCACCTCGTAGTTGCCGCCGAGGGCGATGGGGTTGCCGAGGTCGGCCAGGGTCTCGACGAAGATGAGCAGGAAGCCCGAGGCAAGACCCGGCAGCAGGAGCGGCAGGGTCACCGTGCGAAACGTGCGCCAGCGGGACGCACCCAGGCTGGTGGCCGCCTCGTCGAGGGCGGGGTCCAGCGCGCGCAGCAGGCCGGCCAGTGTGATGTAGGCCACCGGGAAGAAGCTCAGCGACATGACCAGCACCAGCCCCGGCAGGCCGTAGAGGTCGAACTGGATGCCGAGCAGGTCGCTGGTGATGAGGCCCGAGCGGCCGAAGAGGATGATCGCCGACAGCGCCAGGGCGAACGGCGGACTGACGATCGGCACCAGGGCCATCACGTGCATGAACCGCTTCAGTGCACGTGGCAGCGGCACGCGGACCTGCACGTAGGCGAACAGGAAGCCGAGGAGCGTACCGACCCCGCCCACGATGAGCCCGAGGATCACCGTGTTGATGATGATCTGGCCCTGGGGCGGCGTCAGGTAGCGCTGGAAGATCGGGAATGCCTCGGCGCTGAGGCTGGTGAGGACCATCGACGCGACCGGCCACACGATCGCGACGAGCACGAACGCGACGGCCACCGCCAGGGCGACGGCCAGGGTGGGATCGATGGCACGGCGCCGGCCGCGAGCGGCGGGCGCCAGGGTGGGGGCGGTCATGGAGGTGCGGGGCCGGCGTCAGCCGGCCCCGCCACATCCGTGCGGCTACTCGGCCGGCTTAGCGGCGACCTCGTCCTCGAAGCGAGCCGTGAGCGCCTCGCGCGCCTCACCGGCCGCCTGGAAGTCGTAGTCGACCAGGTTGACCTCGTCGAGGTTGACCGATTCCTCCGGCACCGCCGCGTCCGGGTTCGTCGGCAGCTGGAAGGAGTCGACGGTGGCGCCGATCTCCTGCGCCTCCGCGGTCAGCGACCAGTCGATCCACATCTTGGCCGCGTTGGGCTCCGGCGCGCCGGCGACGAGCGCGACACCGCCGATCTCGTAGCCGGTCCCCTCCTCGGGGAACGAGACCTCGAGGTCGGTGAAGCCAGCCTCGATGTTCCGGACGCAGTCGTGACTGAACACGACCGAGACGCCGATCTCGCCGCGGCCTGCCATCTCAGCCGGAGCCGCGCCCGAGCTCGTGTACTGGAGGATGTTCGGATGGAGCTCCTGCATGAACTCGATCGCTTCGTCCTCGCCGCCCAGGCGCAGGACCTGGGTGTAGAACGCGGTGTACGCGGTGCCCGAGCTCGCAGGGTGCGCCATCGCCACCTGGCCCTCGAGCTCAGGCGCGGTCAGCTCGTCCCACGACGTGGGAACCTCGACGCCGAGCTCCTCCAGGACCGCGGTGTTCGAGCAGAACCCGAGCGCCCCGACGTAGACGCCGGTCCAGATGCCGTCGGCACCCTTCTGATCATCGGCGATGGCTTCCCGGTTGGGTGAGTCGTAGGGCTCGATCAGGCCCTCCTCGTTGGCGGCCACGAAGGCGTCGGCCGGGCCACCCCACCACACGCTGAACTCGGGGTTGTCGGCACCGGCCTGCAGGCGGGCGAAGGCCTCGCCCGAGGACAGGCGCACGTACGAGGTCTCGATCCCGGTCTCCTCCTGGAAGGCCGCGACCATCGCCTGGCACCAGTCCTCCTGCGGCGTACACAGGACGGTCAGCGTGTCCTCGGGCTCCCCGGCCGTGGTGGCTCCCGCGGAGGCGCCCCCGGAAGTCGCGGTCGATGGCGAAGGTGACGTGCCACCGCTGCACGCGGCGAGGAACAGCGCCAGCGAGATGAATGACCCGAACCCGGCTCGGCGTCGTGACATGGATGTGCCCTCCAGAAATGACCAGTGTCGCGTCTTGATATTCGGCGCCGCACCGTAGCACAGGACGCGCCCGCGCAGAAGCCCCGGCTGCACGAGTTCGCGACAGGCGAGGTGTCGCGAACGGCGGGTCTGATCGGTCCATGCGGACGATCAGACCGGTGCGTCGCCTAGCGGCCGAAGAACAGGTCCAGCCACTGCTCGATGAGGGGTCGCGGGGCGGGCGGTGGTGGCAGGAGCTCCTCCGGGATCGGCGCCTCGGCGCCAGGAGGAATGATGAGCACCTGCTCACCGGCGGCTCCCAGCGTTCGCAGCTCGCGCGCCTCGGCGCCCACGAAGGCATCGGACTGGAGATAGGCGAGCTCGTCCGCCAGCGCCGCGTTCTCGGCCTCGATCGCCGCCAGCTCGGCGCGCACCGCCTCCGCCTCCTGGGTGATGGACCAGTTCGTGTAGACCTGCCGGCCGACCTGGACGGCCAGGAAGGTGCCGATCACCAGCAGCACCGCCAGCCAGGCCAGGCCGCCGCGCGATGCGGGCAGGCGCATTCGGCGCACGCGATGCGGCGTGGGGGCTGGCAGCTCGATCCCGGTCATGTGGCGGCCAGTCTAGCCGCGTGGTTATCCACACCGCAACGCGATTCGCTCGCGG